>JBEAPM010000255.1:0-17520 GCA_041164445.1 Cyanobacteriota bacterium | reverse complement strand
GAGCAGGGCAATTTCATTCTCTGCCCCTTCCCCCTCACCTTCCAAACGACTGCTGTACTCCGCAATGCCAATGTGGGGAAAAGCCTCTTCCTCCGGCAGACGGGCTTCCAGTACAGCGTCTGCAGGCTCTTCTTCCGCTGCGACTTCAGTTTCAGACTCTGGGGATTGTTCCGCTTCTGGCGTGGCACTGTTTTCCGGTTGAGGCTCCGTTGACTCTGGATTGGGAGAGGCGGCGACATCTTCCGATAACTGTTTCAGGGTTTCCTGGACTTCATCCCAATGTTGAACTTTATCCACTAAGCCTTGCTCCTGGGCACTGGCGGGGGTGAGAATCCCCTGCTGCTGGCTGAGGGTTTGCAAGGTGGCGGGCTTCACGCCCCGATCGCTGGCCACACTGGTCAGGAGGTCACTCCAGAGATCCCCGAGGAGGGCTTGTAATTGTTCGCGGTTAGCTGCGCTAAATTTCTCTTCGGTATAGGGTTCCACTGCGGATTTATATTTACCCACCCGTATCACTTGCATCCCAACCCCATATTTTTCTAAAGCGCCGCCGTAAAATTGCACCTCTGCCCGAAAGCCATCTAAGGACAAGCTTCCCACTGGATTAACCACGATCGTATCGGCAGCGGAAGCTAAATAGTAACTGCTTTCAAACCAGTCCACCCCATAGGCCAAAATCGGTTTACCGGAGGTCTTAAAGTCTTCGAGGGCTTGGCGAATTTCCTTAATGTTGCTTAAACCTGCCCCCACATAACCCTGCTCGCCGTTTAAGTACAATGCTTTAATTTGATCATCGGTTTTGGCCGCTTTCAGAGTATTCAATAACGATCGCAAAGAGATATTCCAGGGGTCATCCAGGGAGACAAAACTCTCACTTTGCTGGGGACGATCGCTCACAAAGAGGGAAAGGTCGTAAACTAAAATCGAGTTTTCTTCAAGCTTTTGTGTGGTTTCTTCCAGCTTAGAACCCACCCCAAAAATGGTGAGTACCGCCACTCCAGCCCCTAAAACACTAAAGAGGATTAAACCCACAAAAACAGCCACAACAGTCTTAATAAAGTCCTTCATGATGAACCCCTTTTAGGTGTTAAATAGGCTTTCCACTGAAAGCGGAAAAATTTAATGGAAGAGTGCGGCGCTCCGCGCCGCACTCTTCCGCCTTAAGTTGGTAGCCGTTAAATAGTGGTAAAAAACTTGAGGGCACCTCGAAAAATCAGAAATTTTGCGGTAGTCCCCACGCCACAATGAGGCGAGGTTCCCTTGAGCCGTCCCACAATGTTCGCTCCTATAGCGGGAACATTGCCCAGAGCAGTCTGCGGAGCATCCCCCGTGGCAATGGTCAAACGATCGAGAGAGTGCTTAAAGACCGTTGCTAGGGTGTTGTAACTCCAATATACCCATAAAAGTTAGGAGAGCTTTCTCCCCTAGGCAAACTCTCCGTATAATCTTCACCGTATAATGACCTTGACCAACCGACCATGATCTGAGTGGAGGCGATCGTCTCCCTTGGTGATCTTTTCGTGTTGGCCCTCCTAGCCCTATTTCCCCTGCTCCTATGGCATTGCCCACTGTCCGCTGGAATCCCTGGAACTTTTTTTGGCCCCACAAGGGGCAGCCGGTACGCCTCTTGCGGGGGGGGGCCTTCGTCTTAAAAGGGATCCTCTTAGGGGCGATCGTGTTGGGGTTGAGTGGCTGTTGGCTCATTCCCGAACGGGCGTTGAAAGCGGTTTTTCAAATTACAACGGATCAACATCCGAATTCGGCACTCTTTATTTCCGATCAGGCCCCGGCGGTCTTAACCCTGCAGGTCAACCCCGATCGCTTAGACCCCCCAGCGCTACTCTCGGGACTCGCCAGTAAAGTGCCCCTCAGCCAAGGGTTGGCGGATCTTAAAAATGGCTTAGTGGAAAATTTGGGGCTCAAGTACGACCTAGATATTCAACCTTGGTTAGGCTCGGAACTAAGCCTGGCCCTGACGGATTGCGATCTCGATCGCAATCCCGAAAATGGTCTGCAACCGGGCTATCTCCTGTCCCTCGCCGTGCAGGATGGTACGGCTGCCCGTCAATTTTTACAACGCTTCTGGCAAACCCGAGCCGTCAGCGGCCAGCCCATTGCCCAGGAAACCTTTAAGGGGGCCACCTTAATTTACGATCGTCTCTCCGACTCCCCTCAGCCGACCCCCGTGGCCAGTGCCCTAGTGGGGGATTACTTCCTGCTCTTTGCCAATGATCCCCAAGTGCTCCGCAGTGCCCTGACCACCGCTCAGGTTCCGGAACTCAGCCTAGCTTTTAATCCCGCCTATCAACGGGCCCTCAACGACCTTTCAGAACCTCGTCTGGGTCTGGGGGTTTTAAACCTGTCTAGCCTGTGGGTCAATTTGCAACAGCAGCCTTTTACCCGCAAAGTGGTGGATCGCATGGCGGTCCCGCCCCCTGCCGAACTCCTCGTTTCCCTGATTCCCACCCGTTCCGGCCTCAAAGTTGAATCGGCCCTCGCCTCCAGATTGCCCGCCGACACCGTACCTCCCACCTTTGCCACCCTACCGGATGCCACCTTGCCCATTCTCAAGCTGTTGCCCCCCAATACCTTACTCATGGCAACCGGCGGAGAACTGCAACAACTCTGGGCGGAGGTGGAAGGACTCGCCGCTAAAGTCGGTTGGGTCAAAGCCCTGTTTGAACCCTTCCAGCAACGGTTCAGTACCCCCAGAGATGCTGAGGGTACCCCTCTCCTTGACCTTGTGCTGAGCGGATTTCAGGGGAACTATGCCGCCGCGATCATACCCAATGTCGAAACCCCAACGGCCCGAGACTGGATTGTTGCGGTAGATCGCACCGCCTTTGGGGCACCGGAAACGCTGATGGCGTTAGATCAACTGGCGGAGGATCGCCACTATGAAGTAACCCAAATTGACTTTCGGGAGCAGACCGTAACCACCTGGAGCAAGCTCCGGGCCAGCGAAGGATCCACCTCTCCCCTCGTGGAAGCCCGTTTGGGAGGGGTGCATACCGCCATCGATCGCTACGAAGTTTTTGCCCCCAACCTCGCCACCTTAGCCAGTAGCATTGATGCCTGGACTGGTCGATCCTTAGTGAATACCGCCTCTTTCCAAAACGTGATCGCCCCCTTAGCCGCCGGAGGTTACAACTATTTATATCTCAACTGGCCCGAAAGCCGTTCCGGGTTAGAAGCACGATTTCCCAGTCTCAAACTCTTGGAATTTGCAGGTTATGCCCTTTTCCATACCTTAGATAGCGTTGTCCTGCGCAGTAATCCCGCGCTTCAGGATCCGCAAGGGTATCGTATCGAACGGGCAACGATCGCCCTCAACTTAGTGGGGGGCGATTTGTAAGTCTCTGAGATCAGCGTGGATTTTAAACGCGGGAGATCCGTTCGTAAGATATGATTAAAAACATTAAGAAAATCTCTGGGTAAGTCCCTGTCCCGATGGACAAGGGGCTAACTGTGCTCAGAATATATTTGTTTCAGCAGAGGAGGAATACGATATGGCCGGTGGTTCCACTGGTGAGCGTCCGTTTTCAGATATTGTGACCAGTATCCGCTACTGGGTTATTCACAGTATTACCATCCCCGCCCTGTTCATTGCAGGCTGGTTGTTCGTGAGCACCGGTTTAGCTTACGATGCATTTGGTACCCCTCGTCCCAACGAGTACTATTCCCAGACTCGGGTCGAAGCTCCCATCATTTCCGATCGCTATGAAGCGAGTAATGAAATTAAACAGTTTCTTGCGGAATAAATTTCCTTCCCTGATCACCTTAGATCATTTTCTAGGAGGCTTTCAACTGAAAGCGAAAAATTTAATGGAAGAGTGCAGCTCCACGCCGGATTCTTCCGCCTTAAGTTGCTAGCCTTCTAGGATGACATTGTGTATGGGGGGTGGGTTATAGCTCACTCCGCCTACCCATACGAAGCCTCTTTTTATTGCTTTCTACGTTTGAGATACACCATGACAGGTCAAAATCCGAATCAACCCATTTCTTATCCCATTTTCACAGTACGGTGGCTGGCCGTGCATACCCTGGGCGTTCCCACGGTTTTCTTCTTGGGGGCCATTGCCGCAATGCAGTTTATCCAACGCTAAGGCTAGCTCGGATAAATCTCTCCTAAACTTCACCTAAGTTAATGATCCTTTAATTAGAGGTTTAATATGCCCTCCAGAACACCAAACCCCAATAAGCAGGCAGTGGAACTGAACCGCACATCCCTTTTCTTGGGACTGCTGTTGGTTTTTGTTCTCGGTATTCTCTTTTCAAGCTACTTTTTCAACTAACGTTCACATTGCAATTTTTTTGGAGGTTTTCCTATGTCTGAAGCAAGAATTCCCCTCTGGGTCGTGGGAACGATCGCTGGAATTGGGGTACTGACAGTGGTCGGTATCTTTTTCTATGGTTCCTACGTTGGCGTTGGCTCTGGTCTCTAAGTCCAGTGCAGCATTAATATTGCGGGATTAATCACCCCTTTGTAGACCTTCTTTCTGATCTGTCAGACTGGAGGTCTTCTGCTTTATGAGAGTTTCCAGCGAATCTTTACTCCTGACTGAGGATGGCTAGAGTAGATTGGTTAAATAGATTAGATTAATGTTCAAAGTTTATGGACAGTAACAAATCAACAAACGATTGTCTACGAATCTTAGTTGTTCCTGCAAACCCCTTAGGATCCACTGCGTTGCAACTCGATCGAGAAGTGAATCTGATTCACCAAGCACTCAGTCGATCCTGTAGACGAAATTTTGAGGTTGTGCATCGACAGACAAGCAGCTTTTTCGATCTACGGCGAGCCCTCTTGGATGTTGCACCTCATATCCTGCACTTTAGCGGTGACGGTACGGTAGACCAAGGCATAGGGTTTGGGAGTGATGAATCAGAACAGTCTCTGCAAGAGTTTGATGAAGTTTTAGCGAACCTTTTAGGGCTGTGTGATGATCACTTAGAATGTGTTGTACTTAATAGTTGTTATTTGGAAGCTCAATGTGATCTCATTTCAGGTTCTGTTCCGATTACGATCGGTATACAGCCTGGGATATCTGAGACAGTAAAGACTGAATTTATCCAAAATTTCTATGATGCGATCGGTGCTGGAAAAATTTATGAAAAGTCTTTTGAGTGGGGAAAAGCTACGATTGAATTCAACTTACAAAATAAGGAATTAATCCAATTTATTTCTCTTAGGAAAAAAGGAGAGATGAGTGCTAGTCAGTATTTTAATCGAGCAGTGGAAAAACAAAAAAACGGAGATCAGGAAGGAGCACTACAAGACTTCAATGAAGCGATTCGGTTACAGCCCGACTATGTCGAAGCATATAACGAACGTGGCGAAATTAGGAAGTCATTAGGAGATACAAAAGGAGCAATCTCAGATTTCAGTCAAGCTATTCAGTTAAAACCTGATTTTGCTTATGCTTATAATAATAGAGGCGTGGTTAGGTATTATTCGTCAGATAAAAAGGGCGCAATTGAAGATTATAACAAGGCAATTGAACTGAACCCCATGTATGCAGAAGCTTATAGTAATCGTGGTTTGGCATTAGTAGATAGACAGGAAGCAATTTTAGACCACAGCAGGGCTATTCAAATTAACCCTAAATATGCTGGTGCCTATATAGGCCGAGGTGCAGCTAAATCTATATTAGGGGATCAAAAAGCAGCCCTCGAAGACTACGATCAAGCCATACGCCTCAGTCCTGAATCCCCTATGGCTTATTTTGGACGTGCTTTGGTACAGTTGAGAATGGGAAACAAGCGATGGGCACTGGAAGATTATGATCGAGCAATATCTCTCGATTCTAACTTTGCTATAGCTTACTGTAGTCGTGGTGATGTAAAGTATGCTTTAGAAGATAATTATGGTGCGATCGAAGATTATAATTACACAATTAAACTTGCTCCAGATTTTGCAATGGCTTATTATGGGCGTGGTAATGTCAAATATCAGTTAAAGGATTCCTATGGTGCGATTGAAGATTATAGTTATGCGATTCAATTAGATCCTGATTATGCTGAAGCTTACTATGGTCGTGCTTTGGTCTACTCTATATTAGAAAAAAGAAAAAATGCAATAAAAGACTATAACCAAGTTATTCGACTTCAACCTAATAACGCTCTAGCGTATAATGAACGTGGCTTGTCTAAATTTCTCTTAGGAGATAAACTTGGTGCGATTGCAAGTTATGATCATGCTATTCGATTACAAAAAGATCTTGCGATAGCCTATTATAGTCGTGGTTTTGTCTATCAAGAAATGGGTAAAAAACAACTGGCTCTAGCAGATTTTCATGAAGCCGCACGACTGTATAAAAAGCAAGGGGATACCGTGAATTATAAAGAGGCAAATAATAGAATTCAGCAATTAGGAATATTCTCCCGATTAATCCAGATTATTTCTCCTCAACGTTAAGGTTATCATGGCAAAAATAGGTTTTTTCGAGATGCCCCTAATGCAGTTAGAGAAAGCCTGCTGCTATTGAATACGAGTGCCAATGCCGGCAATACAGTGGTACACCTCGCTACACCCGGCAGCGACCTTTTGCGCCACAATGCCACTGAGATCGGTAAAACGACGACCGATCGCGGTCTCAGCGTGAATCCCTGAGCCCACATCATTGAGGACGAAAATTACAGATTGACGAACTTGTAACAGCCCTGCGATCGTTTCGCTTAAGGTGTCTTCAGAGGCTAACTCCGGTTCGGCCGGAGAGTTAAAATCCTCAAGTAATCGGTTACTCAGCCACAGGGTTAAACAGTCAATTAAAATGACACCGTTACCCGTTTCCAGGGGATAGTTTGCTTCCAAGGTGTCGATCGCCTTGAGGAGATCGATCGGTTCTTCAATGGTAATAAACTGATTGCCCCGTTCCTGGCGATGTCGTTGGATCCGTTCTTGCATGGAACGATCGTTGGGGTCGGTAGTGGCTACATAAAAAGGGGGATGGGACGGCTGCTGCTCTGCGGCTAAGGTGACAGCCCGCTGCTCGGCTAGACGAGATTTACCACTTTTGACCCCACCAATATAGAGAATTTTCAACATCATTCAAGGGTTTTAAGAGTTTGAGACATCAAACTGAGACGCAAGCACGGGTTGTCCAGTTTGAGCAACTTGCTCCAGAATATCCGCCGCGCGTGTAACGCCTCCAGATCCTTGGATGAGGGTTTGCAGGTGTTGGGCATTTTCACGATAACGAGGCTGACTGAGCACTTCTGCAATGGCGTTGTGCAGGGTTCCTGTGTCTAATTTGGCCAATCGGATAGTTTTGCCCGCCTGGGTGCGGGCCAATCTGGCCGCAATGCCGGGTTGCTCATTCGTAATGGGGATGGCCACTAAAGGAACCCCACAACTGAGGGCAGTGAGCACCGTATTCAGACCGGCATGAGTGACCACAAGCTGCGATCGTTCGATTAACTGCTGATGAGGAGCAAAGGGAACCACTAGCGGATGACCCGGGAGATCCATGGGTTGTGCCTCTGGATTCCCCAGGGCAATCACCAACTGAACATCTAAAGTAAGGCAAGCCTGGGCAATACATTGAAAAATTTCTGGTCGCTGGTTTTGTAGGGTTCCCAGTGAAGCGTAGATGAGGGGTTTGTCATTCAGCCGATCGAAGGGAAAGGGACAATTTTGAAAGGCAATAGGCTCGGTTCCAGAGGGATCTTGAAACCGTCCAATGTAGTGGAAATGAGGGGGAAGGCATTCGCGGGGAAAGTCAAAGGCTTGCGGTAATTGACTCACTTGGGCGAGGGAAGAATAGGAGTCATCTCGTGTTTGGTAGGCGGGGAGGTTCCACTGTTGTCGCTGTTCACACAGGGCTTGCCACAGATCCCGGGACAAAAAATTAACCAGGGCATTCCCCAGTTGATTCCGGAACCGTGCCCACAGTGCGCTGGAATATGCCCAATGAGTCGAGTAGGGGGGAACGGCGGCTTCTCGATGCACCAGCATGGCATTACAGATCGTCACGAAGGGTAGATCAAGGTAATCTGCTACCGTAGCGATCGCTGGCGTAATTTGATCGACAATCAGGACTTCAATATTAGCGGCACGGATGGCTGCGGGAGCTTCTCGGAACAACATTGCTGTTTCACGCTTCAGCAAGTCAATGGTGTATTGAAGTCCGGCCTTACCCGTTAAAGTGCCCAAGGTTTTGTAGGCGCGATCGATACTGCCCTGAGGATACTCGGCAGCACCAATTTCATAGGTTGTCAGCGCAACATTTTTGACTTTTGCCAAAGCATCCGGTACACCAAAAAGCGTGACCGTATGGCCACGACGTTGCAATTCAAGGGCAAGGACGCAGCTTGGGTTTAAGTGCCCAATAGCCGGTGGACAGAAAATGCCAACTCGTGTCATGAATTTTCCTAAGACCGAACTGCAATACAATCAATTTCGACTTTGACATCCTTCGGTAAGCGGGCCACTTCGACGCAAGCCCGAGCCGGGGCCCGATCGTTATCAAAATACTCGGCATAAACCTGATTAACCTGGGCAAAGTCCTCTAGGTTGGCTAAGAAGACCGTGGTTTTAACCACTTGGCTAAAGGTCACTCCTGCGGCTTCCAACACTGCCCCCAGGTTTGCCATCACTTGCCGGGTTTGCCCCACCACATCATCCGGCGCAACGATCGCTCCCGTGGCTGGATCTAAAGGAATTTGACCCGAGACAAAGATGAGAGAACCCTGGGCAACGATCGCTTGGCTGTAGGGCCCCACTGGGGCAGGAGCGCGATCGGTATGAATGACAGAAGAACTCATGAAAACCTCAGCCTTAGGAGCAATAAGCAAAACTATGCTACCGCAAGTTGGGGTTCCCCGTTCCGCCATCAAAGCTTCAATGCTCCAATGACAGGGGGCAAGGACTGTGGCACACTGAAAGACCTAAGTTCGAGATCTCAGCCGAAGATCTCAGCCGAAGATTGTATCCCCACTATTGAAGTCTATGATGACTCCCCGCATTGCCAGCGTTGAACGCACGACCGGAGAAACCCAGGTTGCCGTAACCGTCAATCTCGATGGTACCGGTCAGTGCAAAGTGAATACGGGCATTCCCTTTTTAGATCACATGTTGCACCAGTTGTCTTCCCACGGTTTGGTAGACCTGGAGGTCACCGCTAATGGTGACTGGGAAATTGATGACCACCATACCAATGAGGATGTGGGAATTACCCTCGGACAGGCCATGGCACAGGCCCTGAGCGATCGTAAGGGGATTGTGCGCTTTGGTCATTTTGTTGCACCTTTAGATGAGGCCTTGGTGCAGGTGGCGTTGGACTTTTCGGGCCGTCCTCACCTGAGCTATGGGTTAACCATTCCCACGGAGCGGGTGGGCACCTATGATACTCAGTTGGTGCGGGAGTTTTTTGTAGCGCTGGTCAATCACAGCCAAATGACCCTCCATATTCGCCAGTTAGATGGCATCAACTCCCATCATATTATTGAAGCAACCTTCAAAGCCTTTGCCCGATCGCTGCGGATGGCTTTGGAATACGATCCCCGCCGGTCTGGCAGTATTCCCAGTTCTAAAGGGGTGTTGTAAACCTTGCTCAGTCTTCCTGAATCCTGAAATGCTGACGTTGTACTATAGCCCCCTGTCTCCCAATGCCCGCCGGGTTTGGGTTGCCCTGTTGGAAAAACAGTTAGACTTCACCTTAGAACCCCTCACCCTCAAGGGCGATCAACGACAGCCGGAGTTTATGGTCCTGAATCCCTTTCAGCAAATTCCAGTGTTACTCGACGATCGCTTTCGGGTGGTGGAGTCTTTGGCCATTTTGGACTACCTAGAGGCCCGCTATCCTCAACCCAGTTTTTTGCCCACCGATCCCCAGCGCCTAGCGGTGACGCGGATGGTGGCGAACCTGACGGATAATAAGTTGCTTTATCGGATCGGGAGCTTAATTACGGATCCCCTCGACAGCCGCTCCTATCAACGCTCCCTAGCAATCGTGAGCCGTACCTTAAGCTTTTGGCAAGAACTCCTCAACGCTGATCCTTATTTTGGCGGGGAGCAGCTCAGCCTGGGGGACATCGTAGCGGGCACCACATTCCCTTTATTTTTACGCTTGGGCCTTGATCTCAGCCCCTATCCCGCCCTGCTCCAGTGGATCGATCGTTTACAAGGCCGATCGGCCTGGCAGCAGACAACCTTAAGCGATGCAGCTTGGCGAGAATTTAAACGACGAATTTGTGTTCTGGTGCGCATGTCCCGGCAATAGCGCCCTTCAGATCCCTGCAACTTTGAGCCGATCCACTGCAAGCGAAAAAATTGAAGGGAAGGGTGCGCCGCACTCTGCCCCCTGAAGTTGGTCACCAACTTTGAAAAGGATTGCAAGGTATTGCACACTATTAACAATGAATTAAGAGCGTATTCCTAAGGTTTGAGTGTAATGACTATCAATTCCTCCGCCCCTGTTCGGACTTTTGCCGATCGCCACATCGGTCCAACCCCTGAGACGATCGCTGAGATGCTGAACGTCTTGGGGTTAGATTGCCTTGAAACCTTAGTGGATAAAGCGGTTCCGTCCACAATTCGGCTCAAGGACAAACTGAACCTAAACTCTGGTCTGAGTGAGGCAGAAGCCCTCAGCGCCTTAAAAACGATCGCCTCTCAAAACCAGGTTTGTCGCTCCTATCTGGGGATGGGCTATGCCGATTGCATCACCCCTCCGGTCATTTTGCGTAATATTCTGGAAAACCCGGCATGGTACACGGCTTATACCCCCTACCAAGCGGAAATTGCCCAGGGTCGCCTTGAGGCATTGCTCAACTTTCAGACCCTGATCACGGACTTAACGGGAATGGAAATTGCCAATGCCTCCTTGTTGGATGAAGCCACCGCTGCTGCCGAGGCGATGACCATGAGTTATGCCGTCTGCAAAACCAAGGCGAATACTTTTTTTGTCTCTCGCACCTGCCATCCCCAAACGATCGCCGTTGTCCAAACCCGAGCTTGGCCCCTCGGGATTGAGGTATTGGTGGATGATCCCGAAAATCTAGATGAGAACACCCCCATTTTTGGAGCCTTGTTGCAATATCCTGACACGGAAGGCTTCATTGCCAACTACCAAGGGGTGGTCGATCGGGTTCATGCCATGGGGGGCCTCGTCACCGTTGCCGCTGACCTCCTCAGTTTGACCCTGCTGGTGCCCCCAGGAGAATGGGGGGCCGATATTGTGGTGGGCAATAGCCAACGCTTTGGCGTACCTCTAGGCTATGGGGGCCCCCATGCCGCCTTCTTTGCCACCCGCGAAGCCTATAAACGGCAACTGCCCGGTCGCTTGGTGGGGGTTTCTAAGGATGCTCAGGGTAAGTCTGCCCTTCGTCTCTCCTTGCAAACCCGCGAACAACACATTCGCCGCGACCAGGCCACCAGTAATATTTGTACGGCTCAGGTGCTGCTGGCGGTCATTGCCTCCATGTATGCGGTGTACCACGGATCCGAAGGACTCAAAGCGATCGCCTGGCGCATTCGTCACTATACCCAGGTCTTAGCCCTGGGATTAGAGAAATTGGGCTATGCCGCCGATGCCACGGACTGCTTCGATACCCTACGCCTCGTCACGGATCAAGCCCAGACCCTCTGGACAGCAGCGTTAGCAGCCGGAATCAACCTCCGTTTAATCAATGCCCAAACCCTCGGCATGAGCTTGGATGAAACGACCACCCTGGCGGAGGTGGAACAACTCCTGCAACTCTTTGCCCAAGGAGCCGATCTGAAAATCAGTGGGGCAGAACTGGTTCAGGGCATCCAACCCACGGTGAACCCAGAGTTTCAGCGCAAAAGCCCCTTTCTGAATCACCCCGTCTTTAATTCCTATCATTCCGAAACCGAGCTACTCCGCTATCTCTATCGCCTAGAGCAACGTGACCTGTCCCTCACCACCTCTATGATTCCCTTGGGCTCATGCACCATGAAATTGAATGCAGCAGCGGAAATGCTCCCCGTCACCTGGCCCGAGTTGGGACGCATTCACCCCTTTGTTCCCAAAGCCCAAGCCCAAGGCTATCAGGCTCTCTTTGAAGATTTGGGGCGTATGTTGGCGGAGATTACAGGCTTTGCGGCTATCTCCTTTCAACCCAATGCCGGATCCCAGGGAGAGTATGCCGGTTTGCTGGTGATTCGGCGCTACCATCAAACCCGAGGAGACACCCACCGCAATATTTGCCTGATTCCCCAGTCTGCCCACGGCACGAACCCTGCCAGTGCGGTCATGGCGGGGATGAAGGTGGTGCCCGTGCGCTGTGATGATCAGGGCAATGTGGATGTGGCGGACTTACGATCGAAGGCGGAACAGCATCGGGAAAACCTCTCTGCCTTAATGATGACCTATCCTTCCACCCACGGCGTGTTTGAGCATAGTGTGCGGGAAATCTGCCAAATCATTCATGACAATGGTGGCCAGGTTTACCTAGATGGAGCGAACTTAAATGCCTTAGTGGGGCTTTGCCGTCCCGGTGATTTTGGCGCAGATGTAGCCCACCTCAACCTCCATAAAACCTTCTGCATTCCCCACGGTGGCGGTGGGCCAGGCATGGGGCCCATTGGCGTTGCCCCTCACTTAGTGCCCTTTTTGCCCTGTCATCCCGTTGTTTCCCCCTGGTCAGACGATCGTCCCGATGCCGCACGACTGGGGCCAATCTCCGCAGCCCCTTGGGGCAGTCCCAGCATTTTGCCCATCTCCTGGATGTACATCAAAATGATGGGAGCAGAGGGAGTCACCCGCGCCACTCAGGTGGCCATTCTCAATGCCAACTACCTGGCCAAGCGCCTAGAGCCTTACTACCCCATTCTCTACAAAGGTGATCATGGCTTAGTCGCCCACGAATGTATTCTGGATTTGCGTCCACTCCGCAAGTCCGCAGGCATTGAAGTGGATGACATTGCCAAGCGCTTAATGGACTATGGTTTCCATGCCCCCACTGTTTCTTGGCCCGTTGCTGGAACCATGATGGTGGAACCCACGGAAAGTGAGTCCAAGGCAGAACTCGATCGGTTTTGTGAGGCCCTGATCAGTATTCGCGCCGAAATTGCCGCGATCGAAGCAGGGACTGTCGATCCTAAAAATAACGTCCTCAAGAATGCCCCACACACAGCGGAAGTCTTGATTGCAGATCAATGGGATCGCCCCTATAGCCGGGAGAACGCCGCCTATCCAGCTCCTTGGTTACGGGAGCACAAGTTTTGGCCCAGTGTTGGACGCATTGACAATGCCTTTGGCGATCGGAATCTGGTGTGTTCCTGTGAAGGGATGGAAGCCTACGGGGAAGCTTAAAGCCTAGCCTCTAGGCAAGTCCTACAAGCAGTAGGAGGGGGGAGTTTTTGCCCGCAAGATCTTCCCCCTGTTCGTTAACAAAGCAGCCGCAAAGTTACCCCAGCCTGGGGTGTAAGCCGTGCCGGGGGGCTATCACTGCGCAGAAATTGAATTTAGGGGATAAAAATCCATCGATCGCCTTGAGGCGATCGTATCCAGCAGTACTGCTCAGAAACATTGCCACTCACTGTTTTTAGGCACCAACTTAAGGCGGAAGAGTGCCGCACTCTTCGATTCACGTTTTTCGCTGTCAGGGTCAGGGACTCAGTACCAGAGACCGGCAAGCCTTCAACAATACTGAGGGGAATCTCGAAAAATTCAAAATTTCGCCCGAGTCCCCACCCAAGAATAGAGATTGTAGCAGGTAGCACAGCCCGCCATAATTCATTGAGGAGCCCTGAGGATTACAAAGATTTAGAATCGTTATCAAGGACAGACCTCTTGCCTTTTTCTTCAATTCTCCCCTCTAAATCGTGAAATCCACACATACTTCCATAAATTGGAAAGCAGCAGAGTAGCAGCCTTCTTTACAAAACGATACAATTGGCAGGTAAATAGACTGATATAGCCTGTCCTAAACAGACATCTTTAGGGCTTCTGTCTGAAACGGATGCCGTAATGGGATCCCTTCTAGTGCAGATTTATTTCAAGTCAATCAATTGTGTGTGTTGGTGTGAGGACTACGACATGGATTCAGCAACAATTTTGGAAACGGACTCGACAAACTTATCTCTTGATCAACGGGTACTGCAAATTCGCAATCTTCTGGAAACCTTACACGTTGCAGACAACATTGCCGACAAAGGCTATCTCATTACCAGTTCAGAATTAGCCGATCTGATGGATGTGAATGCTAGCGCAGTGACCAGCCGAGGCGAACAGTGGGTCTGGCGGAACTGGGTCGTGTCTCGCGTTCGTCGGGAAGGGAACCAGATTCTTTGGCAACTAGAACGCATGGACTAGAGTAGTCTGTATTCTCAAAGTCTGGGGGATCAGCGTTACTGCTCGCATCCCCGTTTACCAGAACAGACTCTAATTTCAAATTTCCCCTCTAGATCTCTCGAATAAATCTTCAATAGCGGAAGCGTGCCCTGGGATAACGATTAGGGAGTCTTCCGCTATTTTTTGACTTTTAATCATTAAGCCTGCAAAGCATACTGGGATTCATTAGTCACTACGATTTCCTGAAGGGTCTGAGGGCAGACCCGGATGATAACTTGACCTGCTTCAGTATCCCAGTCCAGGATAATGCAATTGCCAGCCACGATCGTTCCAGCCAAAAGGGCTTCTGCGAGTTGATCTTCCACCAGTCGGGTAATCGCTCGGCGCAGGGGGCGGGCTCCATAGGCAGGGCTGAACCCTTCTGTAATCAGATGTTCCTCAAAACGATCGCTGAGGGTAAAGGTGATATCGTGCTCGGCTTGGAGTTGCTGACGGACTTGGGAAATCAGTAACTCAGCGATCGTGGCAACTTCTGCTTGAGTGAGTTGTCGGAAAACGATCGTTTCATCCACACGGTTGAGAAATTCGGGTCGGAAGAAGATCTTAAATTCCTCCAGAACTCGATCCTGTAACTGCTGGTAGTGCTGATCCGTTGCTTCTGCTCCAAACCAGTCAAACCCGAATCCCTGCCCTCCTTTTTCGATCGCTTTTGCACCGAGGTTAGAGGTCATGAGAATAATGGTATTTTTGAAATCCACCACGCGCCCTTGGGAATCGGTCAAGCGACCATCATCTAAGAGTTGCAGCAAGATATTGAAGATGTCGGGATGGGCTTTTTCAATTTCATCGAATAAAACCACACTATAGGGACGACGACGGACCGATTCCGTTAATAACCCGCCTTCGTCATAGCCTACAAACCCTGGCGGTGCCCCAATTAACTTAGACACTTCCGCTCGCTCCATAAATTCCGACATATCCAGGCGAATCAGCGCCTCCTCGGAACCAAAGAGGGTAACCGCCAATGTCTTCGCTAATTCCGTTTTGCCAACCCCCGTAGGCCCCGCAAAAATAAAGCTGGCAATGGGACGCTTCGGATCGTTTAAGCCAACCCTCGATCGCTTCAGAGCCTTGGCGACAGCCTTCACCGCCGCATCCTGGCCCACCACCCGCTCATGAAGTAGGTCATCTAAATGGAGAAAACGATCGGATTCGCTTTCCGAAAGTCGGGTCACTGGCACTCCAGTCCAGGCTGAGACGATCTGAGCAATATCATCGGCTTGCACTTGGGGATAGTAAGCCCGATCGTCCTCCAGGAGGAAGAGGGTTTTTAACTGTTCTTCTTGTTGGAGTTCTTGATCCCGCAGGCGACCGGCTTCCTCAAAATTCTGCAGGGCAACAGCTTGCTCTTTGGCCTGACGGGTCTGCCAGAGATCTTGCTTTAAGCGCCATTGCTGACTTTTACCATAGTGCTGCAAGTGAATCCGGGAACCCGCTTCATCCATAACATCGATCGCTTTGTCCGGTAAATGACGATCGGAAATATACTGACAGCTAAGCCGAACTGCTTCTTGGAGCGCTTCATTACTAAAGGTTACCCGGTGGTGCAGTTCGTAGAGCGATCGGAGTCCATAAAGGATTTCCAGCGCTTCCTCCGGCTGGGGTTCGTCAATGTATACCGTCTGAAAACGTCGGGTGAGGGCTTCATCCCGCTCAAAATATTGGCGATATTCCTCCAGAGTGGTCGCCCCTAAACACTGTAATTCTCCCCGCGCTAAAGCGGGTTTGAGCAAGTTAGCCGCATCCACGCCACCATTGTAAGCACCAGCCCCCAGCAACGTATGAATTTCATCGATCGCTAAAATGATTTTGCCGTGTTGCTTAACTTCATCCACAACCTGGTAAAGACGTTCTTCAAACTCTCCCCGCAGGCGAGTCCCAGCCCCCAGAGCAGTTAAATCGAGGCGAATGACCTGATGTTCACGAAACTCCGGGGGTACCACCCCCTGGATAATGCGTTGAGCGATCCCCTCTGCGATCGCCGTTTTACCCACTCCGGGTTCCCCCAACAAGAGGGGATTATTTTTACGACGACGACCCAAAATTTGCACAACTCGTTCTAGCTCCGCTTCCCGACCCACAAGGGGATCTAATTTGCCCTGCTGCGCGAGTTCCGTCAAATTGACCCCAAAAGCTTCCAGAGCTGGAATATCCGCTTTTTTGCCCTTGGAGGATCGATCGGTTCTGCCCGCTAAAACCGTTTCTCCCAACTTACGAATGAGTTGATAACGTACAGAAGCTGGCTCTATGCCTAATTGCAACAACACCTTACTCGCCACCGTATTGGGATCACGGGTCAAACTCAAAAGGAGATGATTCGGGGTGATATAGCGATCGGCCATCTGTTGCGCTTCTTGCAAGGCCTGTTCCAAGATCTTCTTACTCTTGGGGGTAAAAGGAAGATCGTCGGGAACAACTGCCGTCACTTGACTTCTACCTAAGGCCGAAACCACTTCTCTCACCCCATCTACACTCAGCCCTAGTTCCACTAAAACCTGTGCCCCTAAGCTCGATTGCTCCCGCAGCAACCCTAGCAATAGCTGCTCTGTGCCCACAGAGGACTGGGACATTCGCCGAGCCTCTTCTTGGGCAAGAAGAACAACCTTAATAGATTGGTCGGTAAAGTTTTCAAACATCTTCCACGTCCCCCTGATGGGTAGCTTTCTTAGTTGACAACGTTAGCGTAATTGTGAACTTTTGTAAATTTTAATAAATTTTTTCTACAATTGGGGGCGGTTATCCCCCTAGATGGGTCTGGCTATCCGATGGGACTGCACGGCAATATGATTATTTTGGCAGCTAAAATCCTCGCCGTTGCGGACGTTTATGATGCGATGAACCGGGATCAGCCTAGTGGTGATTCTATTCCAGCAGAGCAAGTACTACAGCACTTAAAGGATGAACGGGGACAACTATATGATGCCTATGTGGTAGATGCCCTTGGTCGTTACGTAGAGAGTCCTGAGCACAGTCCTTTTTGAGGGGGAGCACCCACTTCTCCTCAATCTGACTCGCTTTTGCGCCTACTTCCGCTTATCTTGCTTCTTTTTCTTCTTGCCAGAAGGCTATCGAGCCAAACCGAAATTTAAAGGCGTGAAGGACAAGGTATAAAATACTACTCAGAAAAAAAGCCCCAGGATGTCCCCTAAGGGCTTTAGATGGTTCTAGTAAAAACAAGTGAGAACCATGTCAATCAATA
>JBEAPM010000254.1:0-12548 GCA_041164445.1 Cyanobacteriota bacterium | reverse complement strand
GGACTGCTCCAGGCTAACAAGAGGAGGGGCAGACCAAAAAAGACAAACCCGACCCAACTGACCGCCAGGATTTTACGATCGTTTGCGAGGCGGGCTAACTGGGTGGCGGCCCGGAGGGGTAGGCTACGCAACCCTGGAATCCCGTAAAAACAGAGTACGCCACAGCAATTATAGAACAAATGAATTAAGCCGATTTGGAGTCCAGTAGCCATGAGGCTGGGGGGCAAACTAATGGCTACAAGGAGCCCCGTAATGCAGGTGCCAATATTGGCCCCGAGGGTAAAGGGATAAATTTGGGCCAAACTCAGCGCTCCCGATCCCGCTAAGGGCACCATGACACTGGTGGTGGCGGAGGAGGATTGAACCAAGGCTGTGAGCAGGATTCCCAGACCTAAGGTAGACCATCCAGAGCCCCACTCCCCTTCAGAAATGCCGGTCTGCCACTGCAGTGCCCGCTGATCTAGGATGAGGTGTTGTAACTGTTGACTCAGTAAGGGCAAACTGATCAGCATCAACAACACGCCACTGCCCAGTACGCCGCCGTGATTCCAGGGATCCGGCCAAAGGGCAAACCCGGTTGCGATCTGCTGCGTCAAAGGGGCGATCGTGCTCTGGAATGGGTTGGGTAGAGTGAATCCGGGTTGGTCAGGCTGGGCCAGGTTGGCCAAGAACTGCACCCATTGACCACTGAAGCGCTCTAGGGGATGGAGCCATTCCTCGAGGGGAAAGAAAATAAAGACGGTAAAAAGATTAAAAAAGTCGTGAACCGTTGCCGCCGCAAACGATCGCTCAAAGGCTGATCCGGTTTTCGCTTGTCCCAAACTCACCAGGGTATTGGTGACCGTTGTGCCAATATTGGCACCCATAACCACCGGAATGGCCAGGGTGAGGGGAAACCCACCTGCCACTAAGCCCACTAAGAGGGCAATGATTAAGCCGGAAGACTGGACTAAAGCCGTGGCCAGCACCCCCACTAACAGCCCCAGAAGTGGATTTTCGACCCATTTCACCAATGCTTCTGCAGTGTTTTGCCCCAGACCCTGTACCCCTAGACCAATTAAGTTTACGGCAGTAATTAAGGTCAGCAATAAAAGCAAAACCCATCCCCAGCGCAGCACCGAAAATGAACGGATCAAATTGAACATGACAGGACTCTTAGGGGGTTTCAATGGGACGAACGATCGTTTTCGGTAAAATTTCTTCGGAGGGAATAGCGTCTACGCCAGCAACGGGATCGGGTTGGAGAATCTGCTGGAGGGCTTCGTCTAAAGTTTCTGCCATAACAATCCGATTTTCATAGGCCACAATCACTCGCACCAGGGTAGGCAAGCTATTCTTTTCAGCTTCCAGATAGAGGGGCTCAACATAGAGCAGGGATTTCTCTAAGGGAATAACCAATAAATTGCCTTGAATAGCTCGGGAGCCTTGGCGATTCCAGAGCGAAATCTGTTGGGAAATCAGGGGATCTTGGTTAATCCGAGCTTCGATTTGTTCCGGCCCATAAATGAGGCGTTGTTTGGGGAATTGATATAACAATAAACGACCATAGTTTTGGCCATCCGATCGTCCCGCTAACCAGGCCACTAAGTTGTTGCGACTAACGGGGGTAAAGGGGGTTAACAGAATAAATTCCTCTGCGTCTTCCGTGGGCAAACGCATAATTAAATAATAGGATTGAATGGGTTGCTCCTCACCGCCGTAAATTTCCTGGGGAATTTGCCATTGGTCTTCCCGGTTATAAAACACCTGGGGATCGGTCATGTGGTAAGTCAATAACCGTTCCGATTGGACATTAAATAAATGGCTGGGATAGCGAATATGGCTTTGTAGGGCAATGGGCATCTCCGCCAGGGGACGAAAGAGATCGGGAAAAATCTTTTCCCAGGTACGAATCAGGGGATCGGATTCATCTGCCACATAGAAGGTGACGCTACCATTGTAGGCATCGACGACCACTTTAACGGAGTTACGAATGTAGTTGTAGGGATGTTCACCGGGGTCGGAATAGGGATAGGATTCCGTGGTGGTATACCCATCAATAATCCAGTAGAGATAGTTCCGATTTTCTCTGTCTTCTTCCGGAGCGGTGTCAATAATTTTACCCTTGACATTACGGAGATCGGCATTAGCAATCACAAAATACGGATCGGGATCGTAATTCAAAAAAGGAGCGATCGCTTGAATCCGTTCCTTTACCGATCGTCGAAATAAAACGCGGGTTTCCGGCAAAAAATTACGAGTTAACAGCATTTGCCAATCCCGTAAGTAAATTGCAAATAAAAACCGTTTCCAGAGGGAATTGAGCACCACCCCACCGTTACCATCGTAGACGTTATAGACATTCTCATTGCCACTGGGATAGTCCAGTTCTTGGACTTGAGTTGAAGTCATGATGTAGGTGTTGGTGAGACCGCCGTAGTAAATTCGGGGCTGGCCCACCGGGATACTGGCGCGAACTTCATCACTAGTAATATCGAGGGCGGTGTTGCCGGTAGTGGTACTGCCAATATCTTTAATGAAATAGTCCGGTAGACCGCCATCACCAATGGTATTGACAGGGCTTAAGGTAAAGCCGTAGCCGTGGGTATAGACTAAATGCTGGTTGACCCAGGTTTGGGCTTCCGGAGGAACAGCGTTGTAGTCTAGTTCCCGGGCCGCCACTAACACCTGCTGCTTGATAGACTTTCCTTCAGGGTTCAGAAGGGTATAGCGATCGATGTCCGCATCGGGGAAGCTGTAATACAACCGGATTTGTTGGAGTTGTCGGTTCGTTTCCAGTAAGGGACGACTATCCCAGAGCCGAATGTTGTTAAAGGTCGCTTGATTTTGAGCAATATCTTCTAGGGTTAAGGCACTCTCCGGGTTAAAGGTTCGGGCCTCAATGCGATCGAGCCCAAAGGCCGATCGCGTAGCAGCGATCGTTTTGAGGATATAGGGGGTTTCCCGAGCCAGTTCATTAGGCTCCACCCCCAGTCGCTGCACCACACTGGGTAACAGTTGCTCCACAAAGAGCGAAACCACACAAAAGAGAATGACACTGACCCGCAACACTGATTGTCCCCACAACCGGAACCGCTGGGAGGGGAGCCGCAGCGGCGATAACCACTGGGGAAAAAAGGCTCCAACCCAGCAAATTCCCGATAGCATCGTAGCCCCGGCCATCAAAATTAAGTTAGCGGGTAATTGAACGTGACTGTCTACATAGCCCGCCCCATAGGTAATGCCTCGTAGGGAATATAAAAGCCCCATGCAGGCTAAACCATAGCCCAAAACCACCGCCAGGAAAAACCAGGCTGCTAAGGCAGACAAATGCTGTTTTTGTTCAACAGAGAACCCCGTAAAATAGCCCTTACTCAGACTATTGTTATTTAATAAATATAATAAAGTGATGGCAATAAAGGTAAAGGCAAAAATATCTAAACTCCAAAAGCGAATCAGCTTCAGAAGCGGCATTTCAAAGACATAAAAGCCAATATCGAGATGAAAAAGGGCATCCTGAGCCCCAAAACGAGTGGGATTAAAAGCACTTAAAACCCTCGCCCATTCCTGATTAAAGGCAAAGCCCAACCCCAGACTGAGGAGGAACCCCGTTAAGGTTAGAGTAGACCAGGGAACAACGAGGATTCCCAACATTAAAACAATGGGCAGGAGAAACCAGTAGGGATTTTGCCACCAGGCTTGAACAATCCGGCTTAAAATTGGCCAACCCAGGGTGGGGGGTAAGTTCGGAAGCTGTTGAGGACGATCGCTCAGGTGCTGGGCTAGTTCTTGCACCACCGTAATTTGGTGATAGATCAGAACACTGAGAATGCCAGTCAACGCAGCGATCGTAGCCAACAGCGCAATCAACCCCATGCGACGTTGCTGGGGCCAAGGAGACTGGGGGGCATTATTGAGACAATTGGAGCGGGCAACGTAAAAATTGCTGACCCAGGTGCCAACAGATACCGCAAACGTGAGAATCCAGAGACAGATGCGAGCTTTAATCCGAAGACTAAAGACGGAGGAGTAGCCCAGGGTAGCAAACCAGAGATTTTCCGCTTCAATGTGGCAGCCAACCCCCAACAAAAGCACCAAGGCCAGACCAATCCCTCCCCACATTAGCCAACTGATTTTGAGAGACGGATATTCCTTCATCGAATCGACCTAAATTGTTGCTGTGCATCTTGACCCTTCCAAGATTACCCTGGAGAAGGTGAAGCTTGAAGCGATCGAAACCAAGGAATAGGGATTATTCGGGATTTTTTTAAGATTTTTCCGATTTGTCGTGAGGGCTTGAGCCTAACCCCTAACTCAAAATTCAAAACTCAAAACTCTTCCCTACCCCCTACCCCCTACCCCCTAACTATGCCTATCCTCATCACCCTCGGCGATCCAGCAGGCATTGGCGCTGAAGTCATTCTCAAAGCCTTAGCCAGTCCAGAACTACAACACCGGACTAACGTTGACTGGCGCATTGTGGGCAGTGGTGAAGTGTTACAGCAAACCTACGATCGTCTCCGGGCTTTAGCGGATCCCCCAGCCCTGGCCAATCCCGCAAACCTGGCGATTGTGGATATTCCCCTAGAGGCCCCCCTTCAACCGGGACAGCCCAGCGCCCACAGCGGCGATCTCAGTTTTCAATACCTCGATCGGGCAGTGGATGAAGTCTTAGCGGGAGAGGGCAGCGCGATCGTCACGGCTCCCATTGCCAAATCCGCCTGGATGGATGCGGGGCATTTCTACCCCGGACAAACGGAGTTTCTAGCCGAAAAGGCCCAACGCGATCGTTTTGGAATGTTATTTGTGGCCCAGTCCCCCCATACGGGCTGGATGCTCCGCACCCTCTTGGCCACCACCCACATTCCTCTCTGTGAGGTGCCTAAAACCTTAACCCCCGCTCTGCTCACCCAGAAATTAGATTTACTGATCGAAACCCTGAGGCAACCGTTTGGAATCACCGCCCCCCACATTGCGATCGCGGGGCTGAATCCCCACAGTGGCGAAGCCGGGAAACTGGGACGAGAAGAAGAAGAATGGATCCGGGACTGGCTCCATCAGGCTCAAGCCCAATATCCCCAGGTCACCCTAGAGGGTCTCGTGCCGCCGGACACCCTATGGGTAAAACCGGGTCAGGCCTGGTGGCACAGCCCCACACAGGGCCATGATGCCTACCTTGCCCTCTATCACGATCAAGGCTTAATTCCCGTTAAATTGCTCGCCTTCGATCGGGCGGTCAATACCACCATTGGACTCCCCTTTCTGCGCACCTCTCCGGATCACGGCACCGCCTTCAACATTGCCGGACAGGGTATTGCCCGGCCCCAAAGCATGATTGCAGCCCTCGATCTAGCGGTGACCCTAACGGCCTAACCTTTTAAGGCCTTTTGGAAATTCTGACGAAACGATCGGTTTGCAATCAGTAAGACGGGCCAGAGGAGGGCTAAGGGCAAACCATTCCCCGTGGTGTAGTTGGTTCGCTGAAAACCTTTGAGAAATTTCCAAGCGCCCCAGACGTAAACCATAACCCCCAAAACCACAAAGACTTTCACCATTGGTCTGCTCCTTTGCTGGATTGCCCAAGATAACGGCCCTAATATACCAAGGAATCGACGACCAACTTAAGGCGGAGGCTCGGAGGCTCCGCACCGCACTCTTCCCTTAAATTTTTTCGCTTTCAGTGGAAAGCCAAGGAATCGAGGTGACCTTAGCTTCTAGCTTAAATGGATCGGATCCACATCGATCGTTAGGGCAACATTGCGATGGGGGGCGAGGTGCTGCTGGAGATCTGTCCAGGGGAGTTGAAAGGTGCCCTGGGCAGCGGGCTTGACCTTCAGTAAGAGATGCCAACGATAGCGCTGAGCAATGCGCAAAATGGGCGCAGGGGCTGGGCCCAGCACTTCAATCTGATCCTGAGACCCGGTCTCCTCTAAATAGGTGTGTAGCCAGTCCCCCAGGTGCTGAGCAGCCTGCTCCACCGCGACGGGATCGGGACTGGTGAGGCGCAGCAGGAGCAGAGTACTAAAGGGAGGGTAAAACAGGGGCGATCGGTGGGGCAACTCCTGATTTAAAAAGTCACCATAACGGTGCTGAGTGACGGCATTCACCACGGCATGATCGGGAGAATAGGTTTGCAAAATCACGGTGCCGGGATCCACTCCCCGACCCGATCGTCCCGCAACTTGGAGAAGAATTTGGCAGGCCCGTTCCCCAGCCCGGAAGTCCGGCAGGTGCAACAACCCATCGGCGGCGAGAATACCCACCACCGTCACCTGGGGCAAATCAATGCCCTTCGTCAGCATTTGCGTCCCCACCAGTAAGTCTGCCTCACCGGTACCAAAGCGGTGGAGCAAAGTCCGGTGAGCATCTTTCCTGCGGGTGGTGTCACTGTCAAAGCGAATCCAGGTCAATTCCGGAAACAAATGGGCTAATTCCTGGGTGACCCGCTGGGTTCCACTGCCAAAAAATTTGAGATAGGGAGACTGACACTGGGGGCAGACTTTGGGTTGCAGTTGACTGTAGTTACAGTAGTGGCAACGGAGACTGCTCTGGGCACTGAGTTGAGGAGAGGCCTGCTCGGTTTGATGATAAGTCAAGGAGACATCGCAGTGGGGACAGCCCAAGGGCTCACCACAACTGCGACAAGACACAAAAGTGCTGTGGCCCCGCCGGGGCACAAAGAGAAGCCCCTGTTGTCCCTTCGCCTTCATCTCCCGCAGGGCGGTTTGGAGGTCGTGGCTAAACAGCGATCGATTGCCCCGTTGCAACTCCTGCCGCATATCCACCACCTGAATTTGAGGCTGGGGACGGTTATAAATGCGCTGGGGAAGCGATAAATATAACGGTTCGAGTTTGGTGCTTTCCCCCGGTACCGCTTCGGGTAAGACTTCCGGTAAAGCTTCCGCTAAGAGGCGATGACTGGCGGTATCGACCCAGGTTTCGACGGAGGGGGTGGCGGATCCTAATAACAAGACACACTGGGCCAACTGCGATCGCCATTGGGCAACGGTGCGGGCATGGTAGCAGGGCATGGGTTGATCTTGCTTAAAACTACTATCGTGCTCCTCATCTAAAATAATCAGCCCCAACTTGGGTAACGGTGCAAAAATGGCGGAACGGGTACCAATAATCACTTGGGGCGTGGGCAAGAGCATCATTCGCCAGGTGTCGTAGCGCTCCCCCTCTGATAAACCACTGTGGTAAACCAAGACCTTGCTGCCAAACCGTTGTTCAAAGCGATCGGTCAGTTGAGGGGTTAAGCCAATTTCGGGGACTAACACTAGGGCCGATCGTCCTGCGGCTAAACAGGGTTGAATGGCTTGTAAATAAACCTCCGTTTTCCCGGAACCCGTGACCCCGTGCAGTAAAACCGTGCGGCCCCGCTGGTGGATTTGGCAACTTTTTTGGGACGAAACGATCGCTTCCAGGGCCTGGGCTTGATCCGTATTCAAGGTTTTCACCTGATCCGCAGGGAGGCCTTGCCCCTTGGCGGTGCGGTACTGCTGACGATCGTTGAGAACCACATCACCATACTTAGCCAAATTTTTGACCACAATCTCCGTGACCTGAGCCTGGGCACAGAGGGCCTGTAGGGGCAACTCTCCCCCCGCTTGCTGCAACACCCGAACCACCTGTTGTTGCTTCGCGGTCAATTCCGAGAAATTCCGATTGCCCAGAAACGAAACCCACTGTTGCAGCTTGGGACGAGGCGGGGTGGGACTTTCTAAGTAGCTGCGCACCCAACCCCGTTTGGCTAAATCCCGCAGGCCCGCCGGTGCCCCCTTCACCTGCTTTTGCAGATAGCGCCAGGTATAATCCCCCGTAGCGCTCTGTTGCAGCACCCGCAGGATCGCCAATGCAGAGGATCGTAAAAATAGCTCTGGATTGGGCGGGATAGACTCTGGATTAAGGGCAATGCGCCGTTGCGATCGCGCTAAAACCCCCGGAGGCAGAGCGGTACGAACTACCGAGACGATCGGCGTGTAGTAGTAACGGGCGACCCGTTGCAGCAGGGCCCAATATCCGTCCGGGAAAAAGCCCGTACAGACCAAATCCGTAACGGGACGAATTTTACTGGGATCCAAATCTGGCGGTTGCCCAGACACCGCCAAAACGATCGCCCCCAGGGTTTGGGAGCCAAAGGGCACCTGAACAATATCACCCGGCTCCAGACTAAGGTGGGGAGGAACGGCATAGGTAAACCCCTCCTGGGACGGCTGGCGACCCGGTGCATCCACTAACACTTCAACCCAAAGCGGTTCCACTACCCTTTCTCCAACCTGATCCAGGGTTACTTTACAACATCCTGTAGATACATCGGGTTCAGGGCATTGTCCCACGATCGTGAACAGTGCTCTATCAAAACGATCGAGGTAAACCAGTGTCCTTCGTTTCGGTTTTTTTCAGTGTCTTTCTCTTGGTCAAATTATGCGGGAGAGCAGTGATCAAACCTTCAGATTGTACTTATGCCGCTTTTGACACCCGATCGCCTGATGGCCTACACCCAACATGTCCGCGAAACCATGCCCCTACTGGCTCAAGGGACGGAGTGGGAAAACCTGGAACGGGCGATCGAAGAGATTAACCAACATCCCCTGAAGCAAAATGCGATCGTCCGGCTCAATCGAGAGTTCAAAGCAGGCATTAGCGATGAGCAGTTGGCAAAACTGGTTACATTTCTGCGGGAGCATGATGCGCTGTGTGTCATTACGCCGGAGGAACAGCGGGATGGGGCACAAATTATCTGTTCAATGGGATTATTTAGGGGTTAGATTAGAGGTAAATTTGTGTTGATGTTGATCAGCAAGGGTTCTCTCAAGCGGAGCAGTAACGATGACAACTAAGACTAAGAAGAAAAACTTTTCCAGTTTTACCTACGCAGAGGCGTTTAAGTACCTTGGTATAAAACAGCTTGAACCTTGGCAGCTTGAAATCACACCGGTAAAGCCCAGTCCATTCTTTC
This sequence comes from Cyanobacteriota bacterium, assembly GCA_041164445.1. Lineage (GTDB taxonomy): Bacteria > Cyanobacteriota > Cyanobacteriia > Prochlorotrichales > Prochlorotrichaceae > JBEAPM01. The sequence goes on along the minus strand of JBEAPM010000254.1, from coordinate 3,607 downwards.
AGAAAAGATTAAAACGAATGGCAGTTTTTGATCTCCAAACCTGTGAAGAATCTAAAAAGCTAATTATTGATGCTATTTGTGAGGAAGTCCTACAGGAGTTTAAATATCTAAAATTATGGAAAGGCTCACCCCTTGCGGATGATCAAACCAGTGGCTATGTAGACTATTTAATGGCAGAGCGAAAAGCATATCTAGAAGCACCTTTTCTCTGTATTGTGGAAGCCAAAAAAGATGATTTTGAACAGGGGTTAGCCCAATGTTTACCAGAGATGAAGGCTTGTCAATATAATAACCAACAACTGGGGCAAGTTCTAGAAATTTATGGCATTGTCACCAATGGCAATAGCTGGGAGTTTTATTGTCTTCAACGGGATGGCAAGGTTTATGGTACGGAGACTTATTCTATGGGTAGTATGGAAGAGTTATTGGGTGCGCTTCATTGTGTTTTTCGGCTTTGCGAACAAAACCTATTAGCCGTTATGGGAGGTTAGTCCAATGAATAGGTTGTACGACACCGATTTTTATGCTTGGACGGTGGAGCAATGTCAATTGCTCAAAAATGGCGATTTTCAACAGCTTGATCTTATCAACTTAATGGAGGAAATTGAATCTTTGGGGAAGCAACAGCGTCAGGAACTGAGAAACCGTCTGGGTGTGTTAATAGGACATTTATTAAAATGGGACTATCAACCCCAAAAACGGAGTAAAAGTTGGCGGGTGACGATTCGAGAGCAACGGCGAGAAATCCTGCAACTGTTGAAGGAGAACCCTAGCTTAAAGTCCTATTTAACAGAAGCTATAATTTTGGGTCATGAATCGGGGTTAGATCTGGTGGTGAAGGAAACACCTTTAGATTATGAAGATTTACCCCCTGAACCTGTCTATACTTTAGAGCAATTACTAGATCCTAATTTTCCCGTGGGTTTAAATGAGATTTAATAAGATTTAATGAAGGTCACTGGAGGAAAAGAAAATGACACGGGTTAAGAAAAAAACTTCTCTAGTTTTACCTATACAGAGGCGTTTAAGCATCTGAATATTCAGGAAATATTGCCGTGGTCATTTGCGGCAGAGCCGATCGTACCGAGTGAATTTTTCCAAGAAAATCTCCGCAGAATCCATGAGGTTTTTGATTTACACAGTGGAGAAGAATCGAAAAAGCTTTTAATTGATGCAATTTGTCAGGAGGTTTTATATACACCATTGAAAATTTATCGCAATTATTGGGAATTTTATATTATATTTTTTCTTGTTGCGAACAAAATTTATTGTCTGTGATTTCTATTTCTGGAGGATTTATGTCAACCACCGAAGCCCACATTTTAGAGATGATTCGCCAACTGCTACAACCTGCTTTAGATGAAGTGAAGGTGTTTTTAGATTTTCTAGTCTGGCGTTATCAGGAAAGTTTACCTCAAACACGGGGAACAACAATAGTTGCAGCAATGAGAGGTAAAGCAACAGCTAAAATGACTACAGATGCAATTCTAAGTTTAACGCGGGGCAATGAATGAGTCGTATTTTGGTGGATATTGGTGCTCATGCAATAGTTGATGGGCTGAGTCTGTTAACGAGAGATGCAAGCTGCTACCGTACCTATTTCCCTGAAGTTTTGCTAATTTCTCCCCCATAAATTTCCCTAAATTTAATTTACACTACCACTATGCTTCACCGTCAACGTGCCCAAAAGTACCTCCAAAAGTTTGATTTTGAGTCTCTGTTCATTGAAGAACTGGGCTGGGATACGATCGATCGCGTTACTCTACCCTTTGAGGTAGATGGCGAACCCTTTGAGGTGGTTTCTATTGCTCAAAAGCGCGGCTTTACCGTATTCAAGTGCATCACCCCTGAGATTCCCGCCCGTCCGATTCGGGTGAAGCTCGATCGCCAGTTAAGTGAGTATAGTAAATCCCATTTGTTGGTGTTTGGAAATGAGGCAAAAACACAACAGGAATGGCTATGGCTAAAACCAGAACCCGGAAAAAGTGCAAAAGTTCGATCGCACTCCTATAAAGTGAGCCAAAATCCTGAAGCGTTGCTGCAAAAGCTAGAGGCGTTGATTGTAGACTTCAAGGAAGAACCCAACCTTACCCATGTCGATGTTGCCCAAAAGGTAAAACAGGGTTTTGACATTGAACGGGCTACGAAGCAGTTTTTCCAGGATTTTGAGGGACTTCATCAAAATTTTTGCCTGGAAATTGAGGGGATTGATTCCGAAGCCGATCGCCGTTGGTATGCTTCGGTCTTGCTGAATCGGTTGATGTTTGTCTATTTCTTACAGAGACGCTATTTTCTAGATAATGGCGACAGTTTGTATTTGCAAAATAAGCTGAAAGCGTGTCAACAAGAAAACCAGAATTTCTTGGCTTAATTCGAGTAGATTCAGAAGGATTCGATCGCTTGAGTGAAAAGGCTAAGGGGAAAAATCAAAAGGGTTTACCCATGATCCAACTCAAGGGAATTTATTAGGGCCGACGGTGTTACAGGGCAATTTATTACAGGGGTTAGCGGCTTCTGAGTATAACCAGATTTTAGAGGATAAGAATTATCACATTGATTTATATAAAAAACACGCCTTTTTGCCAGGGGATCGGGATGAATTACCCCAAGAAACGCGGCTTTTGCAATTGCGGGATCATATTGACAAGCTCAATCGAGACTCCCAGGCTAAGTTAAATCAATTATTACTCGATGAATTTAGTATAAAGTTGGGGATTAAGTATGAAGAAGCACAGTTAACGGGTAAGCCCAAAAAGCGGGTTTTAACGATCGTAGATATTAATACTTTGGAGCCATTTCACTGGGGCTATCATTTTGATAAGGTCTTTGCGCAGGCTGGGTTTGATGCGATTATTGCCAATCCACCGTGGGAGATTTTTAAGCCTCAAGCTAAGGAGTTTTTTTTTTGTTTTGCAATACGTTTGAGCTTGCCTAATCTCGTTTCAGACACTCGAATATTTAGCCTTTTTTCTTTCATTCTGGCTACCCATTGGCTACACTATATGTTATTATATATCTAATTGTTCCTATTACTGCAATGAAAGCAAGGTATCAGTACCGATTCTACCCAACAGACCAACAACGGCAAGATTTAGCTCGTTTGTTTGGCTGTGTGCGTGTAGTTTGGAATGATGCCTTAGCCATCTGCAAGCAATTGGAAAAGCTGCCCAGTAGCAATGAATTGCAAAAGTTGGTGATTACTCAAGCCAAGAAAACGGACGAACGTCAATGGCTATCGGAAGTTTCTAATATTCCCCTACAGCAATCCGTTGCTGATTTGGGAGTAGCCTACAAAAATTTTTTCGATTCCCTCAAGGGAAAGCGCAAAGGGAAAAAGGTAGGCACACCTAGATTTAAAAAGAAGACTAATCAACAATCAGCCCGTTTTAGGATTGGCGGTTTTTCCATCAAAAGGAATGAGGTCTATCTAGCAAAGATAGGGAATGTCAAACCTATCTGGTCTAGGCAGTTGCCATCGTCCCCTAGTTCTGTAACCGTCATCAAGGATTGTGCCAATCGGTATTTCTGGCTCTTCTGGATTTAATATGCTTGACAAAAATAGTTATCTATGGACTGCATTTCGTAAAGTGCCAACAAATTAGAGAAC
>JBEAPM010000253.1:0-2518 GCA_041164445.1 Cyanobacteriota bacterium | reverse complement strand
GTCGATCGCTTAGGACGACATCCCAACCGGGCAGAACTGGGAATGTTTGGGGTGATGTGGTCAGAGCATTGCTGTTATAAAAATTCCCGCCCACTCCTGAAGCAGTTTCCCACCAGTGGCGATCGGATCTTGGTGGGGCCGGGGGAAAATGCCGGGGTGATTGATGCCGGGGATGGCTTGCGGGTGGCCTTTAAGATTGAGTCCCATAACCACCCCTCAGCGATCGAACCGTTTCAGGGGGCAGCTACTGGGGTGGGGGGCATCCTCCGGGATATTTTTACGATGGGGGCGCGGCCCATTGCCATTCTCAATTCCCTGCGCTTTGGGTCTTTGGAAAATGCAAAAACCCGACGGTTAGTGGCAGGGGTGGTCGAAGGGATTAGCCACTACGCGAACTGCGTCGGGGTGCCCACAGTGGGGGGCGAAGTCTACTTTGATCCCGCCTATGCCGAAAATCCCCTCGTCAATGCCATGGCGATCGGCTTGATGGAAACCCCGGAAATTGTCAAATCTGGGGCAGCGGGGATTGGCAATCCAGTGCTTTATGTGGGATCCACGACGGGCCGCGATGGGATGGGGGGCGCTAGTTTTGCCAGTGCGGAGTTAAGTGATGAGTCTCTAGACGATCGACCGGCGGTACAGGTGGGGGATCCCTTCTTAGAAAAATCCCTGATTGAAGCCTGTTTAGAAGCCTTTCAAACCGGTGCAGTGGTGGCGGCCCAGGATATGGGAGCTGCGGGGTTAACCTGTTCCACCTCGGAAATGGCGGCGAAGGGTGGAGTGGGGATTGATCTCGATCTGGATCGGATTCCCGTGCGGGAGACAGGGATGGTTCCCTGCGAATATTTGCTCTCAGAATCCCAGGAGCGGATGTTATTTGTGGCCCAGGCGGGGCGGGAGCAGGAGTTAATTGAAATCTTTGAACGCTGGGGACTCCATGCCGTAGTGGCGGGCACAGTCATTACCGAGCCGATCGTGCGGATTCGTTGGCAGGGCAACATTGCCGCAGAAATTCCCGCCAGCGCGTTAGCCGATAATACCCCCCTCTATCATCGCCAACTCCCGGATGAACCCCCGGCCTATGCTCAGACGGCATGGCAATGGACGCAGGAGGCTTTAGCCCCCTGTACGGTGCAGGGGATCGACCGGTTGGCTGGGAAGACCGCCAATGCTTCTCATAAGGATGCGGCCACCTGGAAGGATGTTTTACTGGCCTTGTTAGACACCCCCTCGATCGCCTCTAAGCAATGGATTTATCGCCAATACGACCATCAAGTGCAAAACAATACCGTATTGATGCCAGGGGGCAGTGATGCAGCGGTAATTCGGCTGCGGGATCAGATTCAGTTACCCAAGCCGGACTCCCTCTGGAAAGGGATTGCCGCCACCACAGACTGCAACCCCCGCTATGTGTACCTCAACCCCTACGAAGGGGCAAAGATGGCAGTGGCAGAAGCAGCCCGCAACCTGAGTTGTGTCGGAGCAGAGCCTTTGGCGGTTACGGATAACCTCAATTTTGGTAGTCCTGAAAAACCGACAGGATATTGGCAACTGGCAGAAGCCTGTCGGGGGATTTCCGAAGCCTGTCAGGAATTTGCAACCCCCGTCACCGGCGGAAATGTGTCCCTCTATAACGAAACCTTGGATAGTGCCGGTAATCCCCAGCCCATTTATCCCACTCCCGTGATCGGGATGGTGGGGCTGATCCCGGATATTCGTCGTGTTTGTGGTCAAGGCTGGCAAGCGATCGGGGATCTCATTTACCTCCTGGGAGAACCCCTCACTTCCCCGGCTCCCAGCATCAGTTTTGGCGGGTCAGAATACCTCGCTCAACTCCATAAAACCGTAGCGGGACAACCGCCGATCGTGGATTACCGCTTAGAAAAACAGGTACAGTCCGCCTGTCGTCAGGGCATTCGTCAAGGTTGGGTACGATCGGCCCATGATTGCGCTGAAGGGGGTTTTGCCATTGCCCTAGCGGAAGCCTGTTTAGCGGGGGACAAGGGCGCACTTCTCAGCCTGCCGGAAATTCCCGCAGACCTTCGCTGGGATTGGGTCTTATTTGCGGAGGGGGGGGCTCGTATTGTGGTGTCTGTTTCGCGTCAAAATCAGGCATTGTGGGAAACCTTCTTGCAGAGTGAACTGCCTGGAGCTTGGAGTCGTTTGGGTCAAGTTACCCTTGCCAAAAGTGGACTAACGTTAAATACAGCGATCGGACAAAAGATTTTAACGGCTACCTTAGACGAAATGAGCGATAGCTTTGACCAGGCGATCGATCGGGCGATGGCTACGTGTTAGGGAGTCTCAGTGTTGTGTTCAAGACTGCTATTCTAGCGCCTGGGATCCTTGCTATCACGATCGCAAAGTGAGTGCCCCTACAGTTCGATCGTTCCGATCGTAGTGGTACGACACAGCTAAAATAGTGCAATAGATAGTAAGTGCCAATGCAGGGAGTTTTACAATGGGACGGGGGAAAAAAGATGAAAACAAAATCTGTTTAACTGCTGAGCAACGCCAT
>JBEAPM010000252.1:0-7406 GCA_041164445.1 Cyanobacteriota bacterium | reverse complement strand
AATGATAATGCCGTTACCGATGACTTAAATTTAGTCTCAGAAGAATCCCTGTTAGGTGATGATTTATTTGATGACATTGATAGCCTAGAAACCTCCGAACCAGCAGGTTTATCGCAAGGCTGGGGAGACTTAGATTCCATATTAGAGGCTCCTGATCTCACTGGATCCGGAGATGATTTTGACGGTCTGCAGGACTTTCTAGATAACACCTTAGAGGCTGATAGTCCCAGTGCAGGAGGGGGTCTAGAGGATTTAGATGCGCTACTAGACAGCGGCACTGGTGGAAACGGCCAGAGTAGCGGACTAGATGACCTGGACTCTCTCTTGTCCCCGAGCCCATCCCTCTCTACTCCCCCCCAAGACACCGATCTAGAGGTGATTCCCTTAGATGCAGAACTATCCGACTTGATGCTGCAGGCGGATATGCTCGGGGGGCCGCCCGTAGCAGCAGGACTAGGACAGACGGGACGGCGGGGAGCGGTAACGCAGCAGTCCATGAAAGTTCCGGTCAAACAGCTGGATAACCTCAACAACTTAGTTGGGGAGATGGTGGTTAATCGTAACTCCTTGGAAACGGATCAAGAGCGGCTGCGCCAGTCCATTGACAAGCTGCTTTATCAAGTTCAGCAATTGGGGGATGTGGGGCAACGGCTCCAAGACTTATATGAACGATCGCTTTTGGAGAATGCGCTCCTGGCCAGTCGTCAGTCCGTCATGAGTCCTCCCCGTAGCCACGGCTATGGCAATCACCATAATGGTGACGATGGACACGATGATGGTTTTGATGCCTTAGAAATGGATCGTTTTAGTGGCTTTCACCTGCTGTCCCAAGAAATGATCGAACTCATCGTCAGAGTCCGGGAATCCGCCTCTGACATTGACTACATTGTCAACGAACCGCTGGACTACGTGGCGCGAAACTTCCGTCAGGTGACCACCCAACTCCAGGAAGGGTTAACTCGGGCCCGAATGGTTCCCTTTGAACAAGGTATGACCCGCTTACCGCGAGCGGTGCGGGAAGTCACCGGCCGGTGTGGCAAACAGGCCACCCTAATCCTGGAGGGTAAAGAAACCCTGGTGGATAAGGTGCTGTTGGAGCAACTGTATAATCCCATGACACACCTGGTTAATAATGCCGTGACCCACGGGATTGAAACCCCCGAAGAACGAATCAAAGCGGGCAAGTCCCCGGAAGGAACCATTCAAATTCAAGCCTTCCACCAAGGGAACCAGACGGTGATCGTGGTGTCCGATGATGGGGCTGGCATTGATGCCGAGCGGGTGCGCCGCAAAGCGATCGAAAAAGGATTGATTAGCCGTGCCGAAGCGAATACCTTAAATGAACTGCAGCTCTACGACTTCCTCTTTCACCCAGGCTTTAGTACGAAAGACAAAGCCGATGACTTTTCAGGACGAGGCGTGGGCATGGACGTGGTGCTGACCAATCTGCAAAATATGCGGGGAAGTGTGAGCACCGATTCTGTGCGGGGTAAAGGCACAACCTTTACAATTCGCCTACCGTTGACGCTGAGTATTTCCAAGTCCCTCTGTTGCATTAGTAACCGGGCGCGGATTGCCTTTCCGATGGATGGGGTGGAAGATATGTTGGATGTGCCAGAGGATCGGGTACAGCGCAATGCCCAAGATCAACCCTGCATTCAATGGCGGGATCAGTTAATTCCCTTCCGTCCTCTGTCTGATTTATTACACTTTAATCGTCAAACCACCCGGAGTACCGTGTATGGGGGTAGTCAAGATGATGACATGTTATCGATTGTCATCCTACGAACCGCTGGTGAGTACATTGCCCTGAAGGTCGATCGTGTTGAAGGGGAAAAGGAAATCGTAATTAAACAACTGGAAGGGCCCATTCCGAAGCCCACGGGGATTGCCGGGGTCACGGTTATGTCCGATGGTCAAGTCATGCCTATTGCGGATGTTTTAGAGCTGATTGATCTGGCGAAAGGACGCTCTCGCCAGGCCCCGAGTATGCTGTGGGAACAAGAGCCCCCGGCGATTCAGGAAGATGCACCCCACGAGCCCATGGTCTTAATTGTGGATGACTCCATCGTGGTGCGGGAATTGCTCTCCATGACCTTTAACAAAGCAGGATACCGGGTTGAGCAAGCCCGAGATGGCCAAGAGGCTTGGGAGAAATTACGATCGGGTCTTCCCTGTGACATTGTCTTCTGTGACATTGAAATGCCCCGGATGACCGGACTAGAACTGTTGGAAAAACTGCAGAAGGATCAGACCCTCAACAAACTGCCCATCGCCATGCTCACCTCCCGTGGAGCCGATCGCCATCGCCAGATGGCCACACAGCTAGGGGCAAGAGGATACTTTACCAAGCCCTATTTGGAAGAAGCGCTGCTCGAAGCGGCTGCGCGGATGCTCAAAGGAGAAGTGCTGGTGGGGGCAGCGGTCTGATCCAAAGGAGAATGGGGGGATCATTCCCCCCAGATCACTAGGCGGTAGGATCTAAATCACCTAATCTTCCGTCAAGGGTAATCCCGATTTGACAATACTTAAGTAACATACCAAGATAATCCCTATGGTTTTATACCTGAGTAATTCAACTCCATGATTAAGGATATCTGGTCAGATGAACTAGCAGAAGAACGTGGAGAAACGTTACCGAGCGGGATAAGGCCTACACGGGCTGGGCGGCGGAACCGGGATGTAGGCGCTTCTCAGGAGATTATTTATGATTTTTTCCTGGAAATCGTAAAGTCTTGGCAACCCGATCGGGTTTTAGAGCATTTTAAAAATCTATTTATCTATAATATTGCGACCCCCCAAATTCCCTGCGCCCAGGCCCTGCAAGATCTCTTGATGAACAACGATCAAGAGGTCTTTCTGCAAACCCTCAAGCGTTCCTGCTACATCCTCATTAATAACTGGGACCATGCCCAAAAAGGCTCCTACATTCAACCCCTCGTGGAGAGCTTTGACGATCCCTGTATCCAGCGCTTTGCCTTGGGAGATATGACTCAGCGGCTGCGCCACTGGCTCAGGACTTTTATTGCTAGCCCGGACTATGACAATTTACGCCTCTTTGCCAGTCGATTTGAGGGTAAGAAAAAAAGCTGGAGCGATCGTTATTCCCACTATCAACTCATTAATCAGGCGGAAGATCTGTCTAACTCTGCAGAGCAGCGAGAAGCGGCCAAGGCCTTAACCACCAGAGTGCGGAATCGATTTCGGTTGGATCTAGCGCTATACGTTGCTAAAAATCAACAAGCCACCTCGTCCCGCCCAGGAGTAGGCTCCTTGCTCTCCACGACACACCGAGAAAATCCGACCGGATTAGGGGAAACGACGGTCAATTTAATTAAATCTCTCGTGATGCGCAAGGGCTTGTTTGGCCCCAGTAATTTAGCGAGAATTTTTTTAGATCAGGTGCAGGATTTATCCTATGAAGCCTATAAGGATAGTCTTTTAAATTATTTAACCTACGCCAGTACCGAAGAAGAAAAAAAACAGAAGGCAGGATTCGCCGCTTTACTCAGGTTACGCTTGAGCGATCGTTTAAATGATTTGTACGAAGATAAAAATGATCAGCAAATCAGTGGCTACTTAATGCTGAGAACCTGTAATCAAGTCATTAACTTTCTAACCACTGAAAACAGTCAAGAGCCATCGCCTGCCTTTATGCTCCTCGTTTCTCAAGGGCATTCTCTACTGTTAGCGATCGTTTTATTAAAAATAATTTTAATCTCTCCCGATTCCCGGAGCCATTTAGATTTACGCATCGCCAAACTTGTTCAATATTATATTCGCCTCCATCAAGAAAAAGATTTAGAAGAATCCCACTACTTTGGTTACTTTCTCGACATCGTTAATGTAACCTTAGCCATCTATACCGAAGGAGTTAGCTATAACGTGGTTAAGCATAACTCCATCGATCGTCAGAGGCAGGTCGCCTTGAGTGAGACCGAACCATCCAACCCCAATTCAGAATCCCAGGGCAAGACTGCGTTAAATCATCTCGAAGGATATCGTATCTTTGCTCAAGCCCAACCAGTGACAGAACCCGTTAGTCAGGACAAAAACCCTACCCCACCGGCCGAACCTAGCCCACCAGTTCAAGATCAACCCAAACCTAACCGTACCGTTCTTTATGATGCCGTGACCGGGGAAGAAATTATTTTTGAAGATTAGCCGCTGAGTTCGAGGGTTCCCATCGGGAATTAGAGATAAACTGAAGGCTACACTTTTTCTGTAATTTGCTGAGCATCTGCCATGACTGCCCCTATTCTGGCTCCCTATGGTTCCTGGACTTCCCCCATTACTGCTGATCTGATTGTAGCCAGTACAATTGGTCTAGTCGGAACAGCGCTAGACCATGAAATGATTTACTGGCAAGAGATGCGCCCCCAAGAGGGAGGACGCAATGTCATTGTGGGAAAGCGGAGCGACGGCTCTCTGGAAACCCTCACTCCACCCCCTTGGAATGTCAGAAATCGAGTTCATGAATATGGAGGGGGATCCTTTACCGTAGCAGAGGGGAAAGTCTATTTTACAAACTTTGCCGATCAGCGCCTGTATCGACAAACGGGCACGGAAGCCCCTGTTCCCCTTACCCCAGAAGGAGGTTTGCGGTACGCCGATGGGGAAATCGATCGCTATCGCCAGCGGTGGATTGGGGTGCGAGAGGATCATCGTCCTACACCAGATGCCTCGGGAAACCCTGAAGCTCGCCAAGAAGCCGAAAATACGATCGTGGCGGTTCCCCTCAACGCCGATACTCCTGAGGAGGGAACCATCCTCGTCTCCGGTCAAGATTTTTATGCAGCCCCTCGGCTCAGTCCCGATGGTAGCCAATTGGCGTGGTTAAGTTGGGTTCATCCCCAAATGCCTTGGGATGGCACGGAATTATGGGTCGCGCCCGTGCTGGCGGATGGCTCCCTCGGGGAAGCCCAAAAAATTGCGGGGGGACCAGAAGAATCGATCGTTCAGCCGGAATGGTCTCCCCAGGGCGTTCTTCACTTTGTTAGCGATCGTTCTAACTGGTGGAACTTATACCGCTGGCACCAGGGCGACATTGAGGCCCTCTGTCCCAAAGCAGCGGAGTTTGGTCAGCCCCAATGGATTTTTGGGCAGTCTAGCTATGGCTTTTTAGGGGAGACAGAAATCCTCTGTATTTGGTCGGAAAATGGCCAGAGTTTTCTGGGGATTTTAGACACCACAGAGCAGGCTTTAACACCCTTAAATACTCCTTACCGAGATCTGGGGGGCCTCAACGTCAATGGCAAACAGGCGGTTTTAATTGGAGCCACCCCCGATCGTTTAAGCGAAGTTGTGTGCCTGAGCTTAGCGTCTTTGCGACAAGGCGAACCCCACTTTCAAGTCTTGAAAAAAGCCGGAGAACTGAAGGTCGATCCTGCCTATTTCTCTAAACCGGAACCCTTAACCTTTCCCACCGCCAATGGCGAAGAAGCCTACGGCATTTACTATCCGCCTTGCAACCCAGATTACCAAGCCCCCCCGGAAGAACGCCCCCCCCTCCTGGTCAAAAGTCACGGGGGCCCCACCTCTGCAACCCGCAGTAGCTTAAATCTAGGGATTCAATACTGGACGAGTCGGGGCTTTGCGGTGCTGGATGTGAACTATCGGGGCAGTACCGGCTATGGTCGTGCTTATCGAGAAAAGCTCAAAGGCTGTTGGGGGATTGCAGATGTAGCGGATTGTGCCTATGGGGCAAAGTTTTTGGTGGAGCGAGGCTCGGTGGACAACGATCGCTTAGCCATTGACGGCGGCAGTGCGGGGGGCTATACCACCCTCTGTGCCCTCACCTTTACCGATGTCTTCAAGGCAGGGGCCAGCCGCTATGGGGTCAGTGATTTAACCGCTCTGACTCAAGATACCCATAAATTTGAATCCCGCTATCTCGACAGCTTAGTGGGGCCCTATCCCGAGGCAAAAGCCATTTATGAAGCCCGATCGCCCATTCACCACACCAAACATTTGAACTGTCCGGTGATCTTTTTCCAGGGCTTAGAAGATCGCATTGTTCCCCCCAATCAAGCAGAAACGATCGTAGAAGTGCTTAAACAAAAAGGCATTCCCGTAGCCTATGTACCTTTCCCCGAAGAGCAGCATGGTTTCCGTAAAGCGGAAAATATCAAACGATCCCTAGAGGGAGAGTTATATTTCTACGCCCAGGTCTTTGGGTTTGCCCTAGCCGAAGCGATCGAGCCAGTGGAGATTTTTAACCTCTAAAAGGGCTATGAACTATACGGTTCCCCCGCCAGACCCCGCCAGCCGTTCCCCGCAGGTTCCCCCACCGGCCCAACTAGAAGGCATTGTGGAGCGCTTAACTTTCCACTCTACGGAATCCGGGTACACGGTAGCGCGGGTACAAGCCAAGGGAGAGCGAGAGTTAGTGACGATCGTGGGCAGTTTTCCCCAGATTGAGGCGGGGCAAACCCTACGCTTGCTAGGGGAATGGCGCAATCATCCCAAGTATGGCGATCAGTTCCAAGTCAAGCAATACCAGGAACTGAAACCAGCCACCCTGACGGGTATTGAAAAGTATTTAGGCAGTGGCTTAATTAAAGGGGTCGGCCCCGTTACCGCCCGGCGCATTGTGGCCCACTTTGGCTTGGAAACCCTGGAGATTATTGAGCACCAAATCCATCGGTTGGCGGAAGTTCCCGGCATTGCCCACAAACGCATTGCCATGATTCAGCGCACCTGGACTGAGCAAAAAGCCATTAAAGAAGTCATGCTGTTTCTCCAGGGCAATGGCGTTTCCACCACCTACGCCGTCAAAATCTTTAAGCACTACGGCAATGAATCCATTGCAGTGGTGAGTGCGAACCCCTACCAACTGGCTACGGATGTTTACGGTATAGGTTTCATTACCGCCGATGCCATTGCCCGTAACCTGGGCATTGCTGCCCATTCGGACTATCGCTACCGGGCCGGTTTAGTCCATGTCCTCAACACCGCCGGAGAGGAAGGACACTGCTACTTACCTCGATCGGAGTTGATTCAGCGGGCAGGGAAACTCCTGCAAACTTCAGAGCATACGCCCGATCCGGATCAGGTTAGTTTTGTGATTCAGGCGATGGCAGGGGATCAGGAACTCCGCTGTCTGCCGGAGGAAGATGAACCCTGCTATGCCCCCGCCTTTTATTTTGCAGAGTCCAACCTAGCCAAGTGTTTACAGCACCTCATTCAAGAGCCCGTCAGTGTTGATAGAGATCGGGTCGATCGCTGGATCGATCGCTTTCAGGAGAAAGCCCAAACTCAACTCTCGGCGCAGCAACGGGAAGCAGTGCGCCAAGCGGCCCAACAACGGTTACTGATTCTCACCGGGGGGCCGGGAACCGGCAAAACCTTTACCACCCGAGCGATCGTTGCCCTCTGGCGGGCCATGGGCAAAAAAGTGTTACTGG
>JBEAPM010000251.1:0-3615 GCA_041164445.1 Cyanobacteriota bacterium | reverse complement strand
ACACTCAACTTGAAACTGCATCATCAGGACTTTCCTCCCAGACTAAATTTCTTGCCAGACCACACAACGACCACACTAGACCCGGCGACGCTTGGGAGGACGGCATCCATTATGGGGAATGGGGGTAACATCCCGAATTAAGGTGATTTCTAAGCCGGAGCCTTGGACAGCCCGAATCGCGGTTTCTCGACCGGAGCCAGGACCGCTGACCATGACTTCTACCTGGCGCATCCCTTGATCCATGGCGCGACGGGCCGCATTTTCTGCGGCGGTTTGGGCGGCAAAGGGAGTGCCTTTTTTCGCGCCTTTAAAGCCACTGGATCCGGCGGAAGCCCAGGAAATGACCTCGCCGTTTTGATCCGTGATCGAAACGATCGTGTTGTTGAAGGTGGAGCTAATATGAACTACACCATTGGGAACATTACGCTTACTTTTTTTGGAGCCGGTTTTTTTCGTTGGCCGTGCCATAACAGTCTCTCGTCAATAAATAACAAAGGTCTAAAGAGGAGGTTTAAGTTTTGAGTGCTGAGTTTTGAGTTTTGAATGTTCTGAGGTTCAAACGTAGCTGTCCAACTCAAAATTAATAACTCAAAATTCATAACTTAACTACTTATTTCTTACCGGCCTTCTTCTTACCGGCAACGGTTTTACGTCCACCTCGGCGTGTTCTGGCGTTGGTACGGGTTCGCTGACCCCGCACCGGTAACCCCATGCGATGACGACGACCGCGATAACAGCCAATATCTTGTAAACGCTTGATGTTCATCGCTTCCCAGCGACGTAAGTCCCCTTCGAGTTGGTAGCCGCTTTCCACAACTTCCCGGAGGGCTGCAACGTCTGCATCCGATAAGTCGCGCACTCGAATGTCGGGATTGACCCCCGCTTTTGCCAGGATTTCTTGAGAACGGCTCAAACCAACGCCATAGATGTAGGTGAGCCCAATTTCAATCCGTTTATCACGGGGTAAGTCTACCCCTGAAATTCGTGCCACAGTGTAATGTCTCCCTCAGCCAAAAAGAATAAAATTCAAAACGCTCATACCTCTAGCTTGGGTGGGTTAGTGCCAACCAGAGCCCAGCGTTTTCAATACGCAAAAAAAATTCAAAAGCATTTCAACAAGATCAACTAAACCAGATCAACAGCGATCGGTTAACCTTGACGCTGTTTATGTTTAGGGTTGGAACAAATGACCATCACTCGACCTCGACGGCGAATGACCCGACACTTGTCACACATTTTCCGAACCGATGGTCTAACCTTCATAAGCCTTAAAAAGGATCAGCAAACTGTAATTATACACAAAAAAAGATGATTAATGCTACAAAATGAGCATTTTAGTTACGGGTTGGTAATCGGTACTCAGTTCAGGGTAAATGAACTAAATAGATTACTTTTTCCGCAACCGATAGGTAATTCGTCCCTTCGTGAGGTCATAGGGGGTGAGTTCTACCTTCACCCGATCCCCCGGCAAGATTTTGATGTAGTTCCGACGAATCTTGCCAGAAATATGGGCAAGAACGTTAAAACCATTATCTAAATCCACACGAAACATTGCGTTGGGAAGGGACTCAGTGACCGTTCCCTCCATTTCAATGAGATCTTGTTTTGACACAGGTTAACCTCCAAATTAAGGGAAACAGAACTGAGATTAAAGTGAAGCCTGGACGGTGGTCAGCACGGCTGACTTGAGTCTTTGGGTCACTTCCTGCACTTCGGCATCTCCATTGACGGAAACCAAGTGCTGGCGATTTTGGTAGAAGTCAATTAACGGGGCAGTTTGATCTCGATAGACCTGTAAGCGATTCCGAACCACTTCTTCCGTGTCATCTTGGCGACCCCGACCGAGTAACCGTGGAATGAGAATTTCATCGGGAACATCAAGGTTTACGGCACAGTTTGACTGCTCTTGCATATCGCCGAGCAAATGATCTAAGGCATCAGCTTGGGCAATATTGCGGGGAAAGCCATCTAAAATCCAGCCTTGATAGCTACCGTTTAAATGTTCTAAGCACTCCTTCACCAATCCCAGCACTAGGCGATCGGGAACCAGTTCGCCGCGAGACATGAAGGATTGAGCCTCTATGCCTAAAGGGGTCTGTTCCTGAACCGCTGAGCGCAGGATTTCACCGGTCGAAATATGCGCTAGATTCATTTCCTGCGCTAATAGGGCAGCTTGGGTGCCCTTCCCCGCTCCGGGAGGACCTAAAAAAATAAATTTGGTCACTATTGTTTCACCATTCCTTCATAACGTTGAGAAATCACATAGGTTTGCACCTGTTTGGCCGTATCGATCGCTACCCCCACTAAAATCAGCAGTGAGGTTGCCCCTAAGCCTTGGAAGGTTCTGACCCGTGTTGCCCCTTCTACAGCGGTGGGAATGATGGCAACTAAACCGAGGAAGATGGCTCCCAAGAAGGTCAAACGGTTTAAAACCCTTGCAATGTACTCACTGGTAGCCTTACCCGGACGAATACCCGGAATACTGGCTCCCATACGTTTCAGGTTTTGGGACATGTCAATTGGATTGACGACCAGGGACGCATAGAAGTAACTGAAAAAGAGGATCATTGCTAGGTAGACAATGACGTAAACCCATGGTGCAGAGCTATCAGGGCGCAGGTAACTGGCGAAGCGCAGCAGAAACTCGTTCTCAGCAAACTGTGCGAGGGAGGCGGGCAAAATCAAAATTGCTGAGGCGAAAATGATCGGCATAACCCCCCCTTGGTTCAGACGCAGGGGCAAATAGCTGCTCTTTTCGGCATAGAGACGGCGACCCACTTGGCGTTTAGCCGAGACGATGGGAATACGACGAGTGCCTTCCTGTACAAAGACAATCCCGACGATCGTCACTAAGAAAACCAGTCCTAAGATGACAATGCCCCCCACTAGGGTTCGATCGCCACTCTGGGCCAGTTCAATGGTTTGCCCAAGGGCGCGGGGCAGGGTGGCGACGATGTTGACAAAAATGAGCAAAGACGCACCATTGCCTAAGCCCCGCTCGGTAATCAGTTCCCCGACCCACATCACAAACATGGATCCGGCAACGATCGCTAGGGCACATTGGAACATAAAGCCAAAGCCTGGATTAATCGCTACTTCATTGACCCAGAGGGAAATCACCACCCCCTGGAGAAGGGACCAACCTAAGGCGACATAGCGAGTAATTTGAGAAATTTTACGACGACCCGCTTCCCCTTCATTTTTTTGCAGATCCTCTAGAGAAGGTAGGGCTGCCGTAAGCAACTGAATAATAATAGAAGCGTTAATGAAGGGGAGAATTCCCAAAGCAAAAATGCCGAGGGCAGAGAGTCCACCCCCGGAAAAAATATCTAAGAAGCCAATGACTCCGCCTAAATTACTACTTTGCAGACGTTCATTAAAGGCAAAACGATCGATTCCTGGGATGGGAATATAAATGCCCAACCGCACGAGAATCAAGAGCCCCAAGGTCACTAAAACCCGACCCCGCAAACCTGCGGCTTGAGCCATCTGCAGAAAAGTTTCTTGCGCTGTAGGCGTTTTACCGCGACTGATAACCATGATCTTCTACGCTTCCCCTTCGGGTGAGACGACAGAGCTAGACGTTTCAGCAGTCAGAATACAAGTTCCGCCCGC
>JBEAPM010000250.1:0-2901 GCA_041164445.1 Cyanobacteriota bacterium | reverse complement strand
AAAAAATTTACAATTCAATTACCAAAACTTTTTAGAGGAGCATTATGAATAAGCCAGAAAAAGTGGTTCTAATTGGTGTTGCTGGAGATTCTGGTTGCGGAAAGTCTACCTTTCTACGCCGCTTATCGGATATTTTCGGGGCTGAAATGCTCACGGTCATTTGCTTAGACGACTACCATAGTCTCGATCGTAAAGGGCGTAAAGAAGCCGGTGTGACTGCCCTCAACCCCAAAGCCAATAACTTTGATCTGATGGCAGAACAAATTGCGGCGCTGAAAAATGGGCAATCTATCGATAAGCCTATTTATAACCACGAAACTGGCGAGATTGATCCTCCAGAGCGTATTGATCCCAACCATATTGTGGTCATCGAAGGATTGCACCCCCTCTATGATGAGCGGGTTCGTGAGCTATTAGATTTCAGCGTTTACCTCGATATTAGCGACGAGGTTAAAATTGCCTGGAAAATTCAACGAGATATGGCAGAGCGGGGTCATACCTACGAAGACGTTTTGGCTTCCATTAATGCTCGGAAACCGGACTTCCAAGCCTACATTGACCCTCAGAAGAAATATGCTGATGTCGTGTTGCAGGTATTACCCACCAACCTGATCCCCAACGACCAAGAGCGTAAAGTGCTCCGGGTTCAAATGGTTCAGCGGGACGGCATTGAGGGCTTTGAACCCACCTTCCTCTTTGATGAAGGATCCACCATCTACTGGACTCCCTGTGGTCGGAAGCTGACCTGCTCTTACCCTGGCATCAAAATGTACTACGGGCCCGATAGTTTCTACGGTAACGAAGTTTCCATTTTAGAAGTGGATGGACAGTTCGATAACTTAGAAGAAATGATTTACATTGAAGGTCACCTCAGCAAGACCGATACCAAGTACTACGGTGAGTTGACCCACTTGATGCTAGAGCACCGGGAATACCCTGGCTCTAACAATGGTACGGGGCTATTCCAGGTCTTAACCGGGCTGAAAATGCGTTCCATTTATGAGCGGATTACCGGAAGCACTGGGGTCAAGGTGGGAGCACCGGCAACCGCCACCGCTGCTGTCTAGGTCTTGTTCCGTAGATTAGGGTTAGGACAAAAGCGTTGACTTACAGCCCAGCAGGATAAACGGTAGGGGTTTACTCTACCGTCTGAGAGCAGGGCTGGGAGCGATCGTTTAGGCTCTAATCCTTCTCTGGAGCGCAATTCAGGAAAGAAGACGGTGTATAGCCTCTCACTTTATCCCTTAAGTTTTTTTGACTTTCCGGGGAAAAGCCTTGTACCGCAAGTTTTGACAAGTTCCATTTGACGTTGTTGACAATGGGCATTGCCCGATTTCATGGAGTATTGGTCACTCGCTCGGGAAAGTTTTCAGAAAGCCATTTCCTACCCCGATGAGGAAATTGACTTGGCTTACGCAGCTTTGTGTATTGCTCAGGCTTATACTCCCACCCTTAATCCTCAAGAGTATCTCGATCGCTTAGATGACTTAGCCCAAACCCTACGAGGGCAGTTACCAACCGAGCGTTACCCCTTAAAAGTTCTCAAAGCTCTAAACCATTACATCTATGATGAATTGGCCTTTCGAGGCAACATTAACGATTATTACGATCCCCGCAATAGCTTTTTTGATCAAGTCCTCGATCGGGGGCTAGGCATTCCCATTACCTTGTCCCTGTTGTACTTAGAAATTGCCAAGCGCTTAGACTTTCCCATGGAAGGGATTGGGCTGCCAGGACATTTTCTCATTCGTCCCTGTATTGAGGAGATGGATCTCTATGTTGATGCCTTTCATCGCGGTGAAATTCTCTTTACCCAAGACTGTCAGGATCGTCTCCAGGCCATCTACGGGCAACCCGTGACATTACAGCCCGAACATTTATCTGCCGTGAGTAATTCGCAGTTCCTGGCTCGCCTGCTCAACAATCTCAAGGCGCTTTATATTAACCGTCGGGATCTGACTTCAGCCCTAGGGGCGATCGATGGGATTCTCTTACTCTTTCCCCATTGGTGGTCAGAGCGCCGGGATCGAGGCTTAATTCTCTACGAAATGCAAGAATGGGAAGGTGCCCAACAGGAACTCCAGGCCTATGTACAGGCAAACCCCAACGCACCGGATACGATCGTTATTCAACAGCTTTTACGCCAGATGGCGAAGGATCGCTAGGGGCACTTACTCAGGGGATCCTGGGCTCTAAGGTTTTCGAGAAAATCTAACTAAGCCCGCACCGTTACAATCCAACCCACCTCAACGCGATCGAAGAGTTCTAAAATATCGTCATTGAGCAAACGCACACAACCATGGGAAATCGCCTGGCCCATCTCCTGCGCATGGCCAGTGCCATGAAAGCCAATGTGGTACCCCTCGTTATACCAAAACCCCACCCAAGCCGCCCCTAGGGGATTTTCCTCCCCTGGCGGAATCACCTTACCCGTAATGGGATGTTTCCAGGCTGGATCCTTTTGCTTGTCCATCACCTGAAAAATCCCCTTCGGGGTCTCCCATCCCGTTTGCCCAATGGCGATAGGATAGGTCTTTTGCAGCGTTTTGCCCTGGTAAACATATAACTTCCGATCGCTGAGATCAATAATTAACTCCGGTTGTTGAGCCAATGCGTCTCGATTTTGGGCCAAGATCTGGGCGGGAGTTTGCCCTAACCAGGAGGAGGAAGCATCCACCGAACTTTTCAAGACCTCTGCCCAAGATACCTCTAGGCGGTTAAACAAGAGGGGGACTGTTGCGGCGGAGAAGGGGGGAGCCGTTTGGGATTCTGTGAGCAGGGGTTCCGTCACCACATAGGAAGCGGTCACCTCCAGCCATAGGGGTTCTAAAGCTTTTAGGGATTGCTGGGTTGTTGCCCGCAACTGTGCCCAGGGCAGCGGCAACAGGGAGACCACTGACG
>JBEAPM010000249.1:0-3127 GCA_041164445.1 Cyanobacteriota bacterium | reverse complement strand
TGTGTAGGTAACTACAACATACCATTCCTCTTCCCTCCGCAACCCCTCTTCATGCAACAACGCCGTCCCGATGGCAAAACGATCGCATCTGCTTCTTTTGAGGGCACCGTAAGGCTGTGGGACTTGCAGGGCAATGAAATCGCTAAATTCAAACATGAAGACTGGGTTAGTAGTGTCGCCTTTAGTCCTGATGGCAAAACGATCGCATCTGCTTCTGTTGACAACACCGTGAGGCTCTGGGACTTAGCTGGCAATCCACTGGTTACCTTTCAAGGACATGAATCCTGGGTTAATAGCGTCGTCTTTAGTCCCGACGGCAAAACGATCGCTTCCGCCTTCGATAACGGCAACGTGATGTTGTGGGACTCGCAGGGCAATGAATGGTTGACCTTTCAAGGACATAAATCCTGGGTTAGTAGCGTCGCCTTTAGTCCCAACAGCAAAACGATCGCATCCGCCTCCGATGACCACACCGTGAGGCTGTGGCCGGTGCGTACTCTGGATGAACTGTTAGTTCAAGCTTGCGATCACCTCCGGGGCTACCTCACCAGTAATCCAACGGTGAGCGATCGCGATCGGGCGTTGTATGGCATCCCCCCCCAGGGAGTAAAGGTTTATTATGTCTCTGCCGCAGTGGGGCTTCATCCACTGCACTCACTACCGCACTACGGGGACTGATCAGCTTTAGTGCATTTGCACTAATAAAACTGATCTCTGGTTGCCCGTCGGCAAGCTATGACTGAAGGTCAGCAAAACGATTAAGACACCAGAAATCGAGGCACCCTTTCTAGATCGGGTTCAACGATTCCCAGATCCCCCCTAGATTTTCAGGTGCGCTCTGCTCAGATCCCGCTAGTATTAAAGAAAGAGAAACGTTTGTAAGGAGATTGTCCTATGGCTACTGATCGTCGCGTGTCCCGCGTCGCTTCACTGATCAAGCGGGAAGTTAGCCAGATGCTCATCACCGGAATTAAGGACGATCGCGTCGGGGCGGGTATGGTGAGTGTAACGGATGTAGATGTTTCCGGCGATTTACAACACGCCAAAATCTATGTCAGCATTTATGGCAGCGAAGAAGCTCGGTCTGAAACGATGCAAGGGCTACAGGCCGCAACGAGATTTGTGCGGGCAGAACTGGGGCACCGGATTCGCTTGCGCAGAACCCCGGAAGTTGTCTTTCTGGAGGATCGCTCCATTGAACGGGGTACCCGCGTCTTAACTTTAATTAATCAGTTATCCCGCTCTCGCCAAGAGGAGGAGTTGGAGGAGGCAGACCCTGACCTGGAGGCTTAAAACTGAGTCTTCAGTTTTCAGGAGGCTTATGGGTATATGGGAGCCGAGGAGGGGAAAACTTTTGCAGCAAGATCCCCTCTTTAACGGTTCGCAAGGGCTTTTTCTGGTGAATTGAGGAGATCCCAGCCTGAGAGTGCGATCAAAGTAGAATAAAATACGATCGGATAATTGCGATCGGGTAATTACGATCGGGTAATTGTGGATCAGGATGCCAGCGTGAATCAGACCTTCGAGTGGCTATATCATGAGTTCCGACAACATACAAAAGCAAGTCTAGCCCATTGTCGGCTCGTGGCTGAGCGCTTGGCAGAAGAAGTCAGTCGCATTTGTACCGAAAGCGATCGAATTCAATCTTCAGGGGAGGTGGGCACCTGGGCTTTGAACTTGGCCCGCCACCGTTTGCAACAATGCTTAAAGTATTACCGGTTAGGATCCCGTAACGGTCGTCTGGAACTGCACAGCACCCTCAGTGCGGTCATTTATCGCTACATTGCCCGCCAGACCAACCATGCCAGTTATCAACAACGGATCCTGTTAATCGAGGACTTTTTACAAGGGTTTTATATCGAATCCCTCAATGCCTTGCGCCGAGAAGCCCTCTTGCCCCAGCATTACCAGCCCCGCAGTTTGCTGGAACTGGCGGAATATATGGCTTTTACGGAACGCTATGCCAAGCGGCGCATTACCCTACCTCGGGCCCGGAGCCAACAGTTAATTATTTTGCGGGCCCAAACCTTTGCGCGGCAACAACCCCCGGAAGCTCTGGTAGATTTGGAGCCGGCGGAGGGGGGTCTGCCGGAGGATGGAGATGGCCGAACGATCGCTCCTTTGCAACAGGTTCGGGAACAGATGGTGGCCCAAGAGCAGGAAATGGGAGATGATAACCTGCGCCAAAAGGTGATTGATGAGATTTTGGCCTATTTGGAAGACCGCAAACAGCCGGACTGTGCGGAGTATTTTCGCCTGCGGCTCTTGGATTTACCCACCCAGGAAATTGAAGCAAGCTTAGGACTTACGCCCCGCCAGCGGGATTACCTGCAGCAGCGCTTTAAGTATCACCTGCTCCGTTTTGCCCTCAATCATCGCTGGGAGTTGGTGCATGAATGGCTAGAGGCAGATGTCGATAATTGTTTAGGACTCTTGCCCCAGGAATGGCAGTTGTTCCAAAATCAGTTAACCGATATTCAAAAACAAATCTTGCAACTGAAACAGGAACACCTTTCCGAAGCCACGATCGCGGCTCAGGTGGGCTGTAGCCTTACCCAAGTGCAGCGCAGATGGGCCAAACTCTTAGAAAAAGCCTGGGAGATTCGCAATACCCACAGCCAAAATGAATCCGTGCCGGATTAACGGTGTGGGCAACCCGCCCTGCCGGATAACCCTTTTTCCTTCCTTAAGATCACCCTATGCCCCATTCTTCTTCTCAAACTCGATCGCTCTTAGTTACAGGAGCCGCTGGTTTTATTGGCAGTAACTTTGTCCATTATTGGCACGATCGCTATCCCCAGGATCAGATCGTGGTGCTGGATGCCTTAACCTATGCGGGGCATCGACAAAGTTTGGCAGACTTAGAAGCCGCCCCCAATTTTCGCTTCTATCACGGCAGCATTAACGATCGGGCCTTGGTGGATCAGCTCTGTCAAACCCATCAGATCGATCATTTAGTGCATTTTGCGGCGGAATCCCATGTCGATCGATCGATTCTCAATCCTGGGGCCTTTATTGAAACCAATGTGGTGGGCACGTTTGTGCTGTTAGAAGCCTTTTATGCCCACTGGAAAGCCCAAGGGCAACCGGAACACTATCGCTTTCACCATGTCTCCACCGATGAAGT
>JBEAPM010000248.1:0-5078 GCA_041164445.1 Cyanobacteriota bacterium | reverse complement strand
AAGTCCAGATGAATAATGCTGTAGCGATCGCTAGGGAAATTGAGGCTATTGGCAACCTCCTGAGTTTTTTCCAGATCTCGGCAGGCCAGAACGACGTGCCAGTCTCCCCGATCGAGGAGAGCCTTGGCCCCGTAAAGCCCCACACCGGAAGAGGCTCCTGTAATAATTGCAGTAGATAGAGACATGGATTTGTTAATTATTTGTTAAGGTCTTATGATACCTGGAATTTTCATGCAACTTGATCTTCTCATGTTAAGTTCTGTAAAAGGATTTCCGTCTTACGGGGCGGGAGATTGAGTCTACTGAGCCGCTAGACGGTTTTGCGTTGTTAGCCTGCAATGAATTCGCAGAGGAGGGGTGTGATATGCGATCGTCTTTATATCAACAAGATTTTTATGCCTGGACTCAGGAACAACTTCAACTTTTTCAATCTGGAGAACTCGATCGTTTAGATATTCCAGCGTTAATTGAGGAATTGGAGAGTATGGGCGCTAGCGAAAAACGGGAACTGGTCAATCGCTTAAGCGTATTACTGATGCATCTGCTGAAGTGGAACTATCAACCGTCTTTACAAAGTCGGAGTTGGCTTTTGACCATTAAGGAACAACGTTTGAAATTGGAAGATCACTTGCAGGATAATCCCAGTTTAGGCAATACCGATCGCTTTCAAGAAAGTTTAATAAAAGCCTATCGTCTTGCCTTAGTTAAAGCTGAACAGGAAACGGGCTTAAGCTCCTCTACCTTTCCCCAAACCTGTCCCTTTACGATCGCTCAAATTTTAGATCATGATTTCCTTCCAGAATGTCTAGGAGACTAGGGTGCGCCAGCAATTAATTGCCGCTTGTGAGCAAATGGGGTGAACAGAGATCTCCGGTTTCTCTGGTGAGATTCCGGGTTTCTTATTGAGTCAAGTCTAGAGGGGTTGAATGAAATTCCAGAAACCGGGAATCTGGTGGATGCTGAGTGAGCAAAGATCCGATTGTGAACAAATGGGGGGAGCAAAAGGGGTGAGCAAAGATCCCTAGTTTCTCTGGTGATGGCCATACCATTTTTGACGACCTTCGAGAAGAAATCAGGGATCTCTCGTTAACCAGAGAAATACAATTTTCACCCAACCCAACGGGACGCAATAAAGATGGTACGTCAACCCAGAGATTTACAGCAAGGCTACTGCTATCACATTACCGTAAGGTGCAACAACCGGGAGTTTAAGCTCACTCGTTTTGACTGTCGGGAAGTGTTGCTCTATGCCCTGAGGCAATGCCAGGAAAAATACAACTTTAAGGTCTACGCCCTCTGCATTATGAGTAACCATGTGCATTATTTGCTGGCTCCCCAGAATCCAGAAGATTTACCGAAAATGATGCACTGGCTGAACTGGTACACTGCTATGTGCTTTAACCGAATCCAGAACCGCACGGGGCATTTTTGGGAGAAGCGGTATCATAGCACGGGTTTCTCCATCAGCGATAAACAGCGGGCGTTGAACACTCTGCGCTACATCCATGCCAACCCCAAGGCGGCAGGAATGCAAAAAGGTTTTTTCTATGAGTTCAGCAATTATGGGAGCTACGAATGTCTGACCAATGATGGCTTGACGGAATGGCACCCCGCCTTTTTACAGATGGGGCAAACCCTGGAGCATTGCGCGGCTGCATATCGTAAGTTTTGCCAGGACTACGAACCAAAGCCCAAACCTGAGTCGGCAGAATCAGGCAGCTATTGGGGCAGTCGTTTTTTGGAACGCTATAAGCTAAAGCGGAAACCTGGCAAGAAAAAGAAGGATAAAACCAGCCCTGGACAAATGCGATTACCGCTAAGTGAGTGGGAGATCTCTGATGCAGAGCTTGAAGAGATTGTGCGGCAGTTTATTGAGGCAAATTGCCCAAACTCCAAATGGCTGATCAAATTTCTTGAAGCGGTTGAAAAGAATCCTGAAAAAGAAAGTTAAGGATTCCTGAAAAATACTGCCTGCTTTCTAGAAGTTTGTAAGAACTTTAGCAGCGATCTGTTACCTGGCACCGGATCGCTGAAAAGCTTATTTCTTCGTTGGGAGATGATAATTAACAAAAATTATGAAACGCCTAAAAGCTTTACCCGCTACAATTTACAAGCCTGGATGCGAGAGAAGAGTATGATAAGAGAATTGGTTTAGTATAAAATATCTCCCCCATTTTAGGTAGGTGTCCCTGTACTCCCGTACCATCGTATAAAATATCCCTGTACCACTCCTGGTTCACGTACCATCCCACCGCTGCGCCAAATTTTTTCCAGATTTCATCCCCTGGGTACTCGCCGTCTAGCTTAGCACCACAGCGGACATAAATTTCTTTCTGGACACTAAAGCCGTAGCGATCGTTGCTGTATTTTCGCCATAAGCGATCGATCGTGAGCAAGTCCTCACAGGGAAAATTTAGCAATTCTTCCCGTTCAAACAACTGCCCTTCCTCTTTACCCACCGTGGTAATCATCAGGCGATAGGTTTCTTCATCTGCTTTTTTCCACTCCTGGGCAGCTAAAAAGGCTTCTAGCTGCTGGTACTTCGCATCTGTGACCACCTGCGTAAGTTGCTCTAACTCCTGTTGCAACTGGGGATCGATTTTTCCTGGGCGGGGATATTCCCGCAGACAATCCGCCGCTAGTTGGGCTGCTTCGCTGTTGATCTGGCAGGCTTGCCTCAAGACTTGGTTCAAGAGTTTGGGACTCAGTTGGGCGGTGTAGAGCAGTACGGTTTCTCGCCAGATGGCTTCGTTCCAATTCTTGAGGACTTGCTTTAGGTTGGCGTTGAACTGATCTTTGTTTTCCACGTTGACGAGGTAACTGGCGGCAAAAAAGCCCTGAAAACTGGCATGGGGGAACTCATATTGCCCCGGTTCCCGCTCCACTAACAATTCATTGACCGCGAGGATTTGTTCTACCCAGGCAGGGGCTTCAACGCTTTCTTCTTCCCATAAGGGTAGTTTTTGCAATAGCTGAAGGAGTGAATTTTTAGCGATCGTGGTGCGCTTGGCCCGTACCATGGTTAAGGCAATTCGTTGCAATAGTCCGATGCTGGTGGGATAGGGTAAGAGGAGGCGAATCCCCCGCGATCTGGGGCGATCGTCTAGTTGCAGTTGCACAATGCGCTGGTACAGATCTAAGCGCTGCTGGGGTAGGGGTTGTCCCTGGGTGTTGCGGTGGAAACTCACTAGCATATTCAGCAGCAGGGGGTTCTCGGCCATGTAGCCTAGGTCTTCCCGTCGTTCCTGAATTTCTGCAATTAAACCCTCTGCCCGCTTTTGGGCTTGATTTCTGGCGTGTTTGCGTTGCTTACGGCTGCGGAGGGCCACTTCCTGGCACCAATACCAACGCCGAATAAATTGCGCCTGTTGATTGGGGCTAAATGGTTTGATAAACACAGTCAAAGCAGGACGGGGTGCGGTGTAAAACTGCTTCGTAAATCCTGCGGGGCGAGAGGTGACGATGAAAATGGCTTCGGGATAGTTCCGGATCTGTTTTTCAATCCACTGGCTAACCTGGGGGCGGTGCTGTTCCGGTACTTCATCAAAGCCGTCGAACATAATGAGGGATCGCCCTTGTCTCAAGATATTTTCTGCCCATTGCGCTGGAGGGGTTAGGGCTGGCTCCCCCAGGGTGGCTAAATGGTGTTCTCGGATCAGGGTTGGCAAAAGGGGCGGGGGGTCTTGGATCAGGATGTCAATGAGCGATCGAAGTCGCAATAAAACCGGAATCAAGTTGGGGGCGTTGCGGGGTTGTTTGCCCTGTCCATAGCGAACGGCAATCCGTTTCATCAGGGTGGTTTTGCCCATGCCCCCCTTGGCCAGAATGCTCATCGTCCGAAAGCGACGATCGCTCTTGGATTTTGCCAGTAAGTCCCAAATGTGTAGGGAGTCTTCCCGGTGCCACTGTTCAGCCAACTGTTGTTTAGCCAATTGTTGTTTAGCCAATTCTTGCCCAGCCAACTTTTGATCTTGATGGAACAAAGCATAAGCATCATTACTCAACTCCAGAGGCACAAATACCTCTTCCAACAGGGGAATCCGATCCCGATCGCGCTCTAGTCCTTCAATGCGATCTTCCTCAAAATGGAAGGCTTGTTGTTGAATATAGTGCCGCTCAAAGGCGGATAAGTTCCAGGTGCGCTTTACCCAGGCTTCCCCCTCAGCGATCGACCAGTCTAGGGCTTCATCAAACTTTGGGGCTAAGCGCTTGCCCACTTTAATGATTAGCCATAAGCCCCCAGCCCCTACCACACAGGCACTGGCCCGCCCCCAAGCCCCAGCCGCAAACTGGTTGATTCCTACTGCTAACAGGACTCCTGGCGCTCCCCAAGAGATCAATTTGTTGTCCAGTAGCTCAAAAACTCGTTCCAGGTTAGGAGGATTAGACATTGCCTAGATAATGGTTAGAGATGTTTCCAGTAAAGCATTTTCGTTATCTTGTTTCCTAATTTCTCTTGAGGGCTGAAGCCCTCACTACAAACTGACTAGATCGGAGGGTATTCTATAATGTAGAGCAAGATGTGCAAATCGTGAGCATTGAGATCATTGGCTTCAAAAAGGGCAATCAACTGTTTGTAAGAGGTATAAGGAGATTTCTATGAGAGTTTTTATGATTTCTGAGGAACAGAGTTCTGTACTTGACCTATTGCAAAACATTAAAGGCGAAGAAGGTGTTATTTTACAAACAACCGATGGACAAAAGTTTCTCTTATCTCCATTAAATAACTGGCATGGTTTTGAAGTTCAGGATACAGAAGACTTTGAGCAAGAGGTAAAATCAACCTCAAAAAATTCAGAACTCTTGGAATTTTTATCAACCCGTAATCAAAATAATCCAAATTCAAATAAAGAACGGGTTTCGATCGCTCAGGTCAAAAATCAGTTAGGACTATGAAAATTTTACTACCTGGGCCGGTGAAACTCGATTAATTTGATGTGCCCATAAGTCGATCGTTTTTTCAGGTCTTCTTTATGACTTTATGACGATCGTTCTTTCATGACCCGGGGCATTTTAGGACTACAGGGAGTGCCATAGCAAAGATGCCCTGGGGGTAAACTTTTTAAGACCGTACTACG
>JBEAPM010000247.1:0-8022 GCA_041164445.1 Cyanobacteriota bacterium | reverse complement strand
GATGCCAGCTACGATACCCAGATGATCTAAATTTTTGACTTGGACGCTCATCCGAGTCCTCCCTCAATAAATAGCTTTAGATTTTATACGATTTCGCTATCTACCTGCGGAATGTAGGTTAAAAAGCTTGAAGAGAGTGGACTGAGAACAATCCACTCTCTTTTATTTTTCTCAGTTTTCTTTTAATTACCGATCATTTCCGGTATAGTAGGCATAATAGCTTATATGAATATCCAGGTTTCAAGGAATGAAATTATGTCTACGTCTACATCTGTTCAACAGGCAACTCCAGAAAGTATCGTGATTTGTAAGCATCAACCTGGAGAGGTTTGGGATGGTGCTGGGTGTTGTACCTCCCGTCTTCGTCAGTCAGAGGCTCCTTCTCAAGAGGAAGCTGTCAATTTAGAAACAACTTCAGAGGAAGAATCTGAACCTGAAATAGAAGCTTGACCTATCAAACCATAACGCTCACAAGCGATCGTTACGAACAGGACAGTCGCAACTGGGGGGCCGCCTTCAATAAACTGCGGGTATAGGGATGCTGGGGATTTTCAAAAATTTCCTCCGTCCTACCCATCTCCACAATTTGTCCAGCCGTCATCACCGCAAGACGATCGCAAAAGAAACGGGCTACCCCTAAATCGTGGGTAACAAAGAGATAGGTTAAGTTAAACTCCCGCTTTAGTTCCAACATCAGTTCCAGCACCTGGGTTTGTACCGTGGCATCCAGCATACTGACCGGCTCATCACACAGAAGCAACTTGGGCCGGGTAATCAGGGCCCGGGCAATCCCCACCCGCTGCTGTTGTCCCCCGGATAATTGATGGGGGTAATAGTCATAAAAACGATCGCTAGGGGTCAGCCCCACCCGCTCCAACAGGGCCAACACCTGGGCTTTGCGATCGTTTCCCTGGGCTAACTGATGAATGGTGAGGGGATCACCAATACTTTCACCGATCGTCATGTGGGGGTTGAGACAGGCCCGAGGATCCTGAAACACCATTTGCAGTTGTCGCCGCTGTTGCCGTAATTGTTGGGGGGAGAGGGTCAATAAATCCTGTCCTGCAAATTCAATCTGCCCCCCATTGGGGGTATTCAACCGTAAAATGGTGCGACAGAGGGTGCTTTTGCCACAGCCCGATTCTCCCACTAGACCAAGGGTCTCTCCTTCATAAAGGTCAAGGCTAATATTGTCTACCGCCTTAATCCAACGATCGCTTTGGGGGGCTGAAGTCAGTTGGCGAAAAATCTGTGCGACCCAGTTTTGTTCTAAGGCAAAGTACTGCTGCACTTGATTGAGGCGGAGTAAGACCTTGCTGGAGGAGGGCTTGCTAGGGGGGGAAGCCTGAGGATCGGGGTGACCATTATTCTGCAGATTGCCCTGAAGATTTCCTTGAAGATTGTGCTGACCGTTCTGCTCTCCCGGGTTGGCCTCCGCTGTAGCGGGGGACTGGTGCAACAGCAAAGCGGAGCGGAGCAGGGCTTGGGTATAGTCATCCTGGGGCGATCGTAAAATCGTTTGTGTATCCCCGCTTTCCACCACTTGACCGTTATACATCACCGCTAAACGATCGCAGTACTCACTCACGAGGGCCAAGTCATGAGAAATCAAGAGCAGCGCCATCCCCTGCGCTTCACACAGGCGCACTAACTCCTGCAAAATTTCCGCCGCTACCGTCACATCCAGACTGGTGGTGGGTTCATCCGCAATAATCAAGCGGGGATTGAGGAGTAGGGCCAGAGCGATCGCCACCCGTTGCCGCATCCCCCCACTAAATTCGTGGGGGTACTGTTGCCAGCGATTCGGGGGAATACGCACTGCCTCTAGAGCCTCTAAGACCCGTTGACGGGCTTGATTGCGGCTGAGATTAGGCACATGGGCCTGCAGGGTTTCTAGGCAATGATCCCCGATCGTCATCAGGGGGTCGAGGCGGGTCATGGGATCCTGAAACACCAACCCCACCGCCTCCCCCCGGAATTTCCGCAGTTGGGGCGCAGATAAGTTGAGCAGAGACTGACCTTCAAAGGAGATCTCCCCCTCAATGTGACTCCCCTGGGGCAACAGTTGTAAAATGCCTCGGCCCAGGGTGGACTTCCCCGAGCCAGACTCCCCCACCAACCCCAACCGATCGCCAGGATTCAGGCTCAAGGAAACCTCTCGTACCGCCCAGGGCAGTTCTGAGGTTGGGGTCGCATTTCCCCGATGGGGGTAAGCAATGGACAACTGACGAAGATCAAGCAGGGGCGAGGTCATTTGGACTGCTCCATCATCTGAGCAACAAAGTTGGTGTACACATCCCCCCGTTGAAATTCAGGGGTTTCCAAAATTTTCTGATGAAAAGCGATCGTTGTAGGCACTCCAGTAACAGCAAACTCCCGTAAAGCTCGGCGCATCCGTTGAATAGTCGCCTCTCGATCGCTACTCCAGACAATGAGCTTGCCAATCAGGGAATCATAGTATGGCGGAATATCATAATCGGTATAAACATGGGAATCAATGCGCACCCCTGGTCCCCCCGGGGGCAAATACCCTGTAATCCGTCCCGGATGGGGGCGGAAATTATGCTCCGGATCCTCGGCATTAATGCGGCACTCAATGGCATGGCCCTTTAATTGAATATCGCCTTGACTAAAGGGCAGCGGCTCTCCCTGGGCAATACGAATTTGTTCCGCCACTAAATCCAAACCCGTGACCATTTCCGTCACCGGATGCTCCACCTGAATCCGGGTATTCATTTCCATGAAGTAAAATTCGCCAGAATGATCCAGCAAAAATTCCACCGTACCCACCCCAACGTAATTGATCGCCTGGGCCACCTTCACCGCTGCTTCCCCCATCCGTTGCCGCAAATCCGCATCTAGGGCTGGGCTGGGGGACTCCTCTAGCAATTTTTGGTGACGACGCTGAATGGAGCAATCTCGTTCACCCAAATGCACCACATTGCCCTGTTGATCCGCCAAGAGTTGAAACTCAATGTGTCGGGGCCGTTCAATAAACCGCTCCATATATAAGCCCGGATTGCCAAAAGCCGCTTCCGCTTCCCCCTGGGCCGCCAAAAACAGTTTCACTAAATCTTCTTCCTGCTTCACCAAACGCATCCCCCGGCCCCCGCCCCCAGCCGTCGCTTTAATCATCAGGGGATAACCAATCTGTCTCGCCAAGATCAGGGCTTCCGCTTCACTTTCCACCAGACCATCACTACCGGGAATCGTTGGCACTCCCACGCTTTGTACCGTAGACTTAGCAGTGGATTTGTCCCCCATACGCAAAATCGACTCCGGGGACGGGCCAATAAAGGCTAAGCCATGATCCGCACAGATTTCCGCAAAGCGAGCATTTTCCGCCAGAAAACCATAGCCCGGATGAATCGCGCTCGCGTGGCGAGTGAGCGCCGCCGCAATGATGTTGGGAACATTCAGGTAACTTTTATTACTGGGGGGATCACCAATACACACCGCCTCGTCCGCCAACTGAACATGGAGAGCATGGCGATCGACAGTGGAATGGACAGCGATCGTCCTAATACCCAGTTCTTCACAGGTTCGCAAAATGCGTAGCGCAATTTCCCCACGGTTGGCAATCAGAATTTTAGAAAAAGTCATTTTTTTTGATTAAGTTCCCCAAACCTTAAAAACTTCGCTATAATGTTCTAGCGCTGAATTGAATTCCCTAAGCTCCTTATTTTACTCGAAGAAGGCTGGGACAAGAACAGGTCAAGACAAGAAAGGCTAGAGCAAAACAGTTAAGAACAGAAAAGAAACCCTCAATTTTGGATCTGAATCTTGACAATCTTTGGCTAACTGATCTTGAAGAAACTTCTTCCGATCAAGTCTTATGGATTCTTTTTGCGATTTCTGCGGATGTGGTGGAATTGGTAGACACGCACGTTTGAGGGGCGTGTGGCTTACGCTATGCGAGTTCAAGTCTCGCCATCCGCATTATTTTTTCTTTCTGATGGTCTCTAGCTAAGCACCTCAGCACGTTTTTCAGCACTTTGTACCGAAGCGATCGTCTTTTAGGCAACGATCGCTTCGGTCTTGTCGAGCATGGGGAGCTTCATCTCTAAGGCTAGTCCTGTACTTTCTTGAAGCAAATAATTCAGGAACGTCGTGGCAATAATCGAGAGTTGTTTCCCTTTGAGATAGACCACATGCCACTGGCGATAGATGGGAAATTCCTCCACGTCTAACACCACTAAATCAGAGGTTGCGCCCACTGAGGTCAGGGTGTGATAGGAGAGCACCGATAGACCTAATCCCCCTAAAATGGCTTGCTTAATTGCCTCATTGCTGCCTAAATCGAGTTTGACTTCCACTTCCACCCCATGTTCTTTGAAGAGTTTTTGGGCCGCTTCCCGTGTTCCCGAACCCCGTTCCCGCAGGATAAAGGGATATCCTTCTAAGGCTTTGATGGGGATCCTTTTCTGCTTGGCTAGGGCATGTTTGGTGGGGGCAATGACGACGAGGGGGTTATCTAAAAACGGTTTCACTTCGATTTCTTCACCCTCCGGTGGACGACTCATGATGTACAAATCGTCCTGATTTTCCGCCATACGCTCTAACAATCCTTCGTGATTAGTGACCTGAAGCGACACATTCACTCCCGGATAACGCTGGCAAAATGGCCCCAACAGGCGAGGAATAAAATATTTTGCAGTGGTAATCACCGCAAGTTTCAAGTGTCCCTGCTTCATACCCTGCAGATCCGCCATGGCCATTTCCATCTGCGTTAAGCGATCGAAAATTTCCTGGGACGTGCTGTAAAGCTCCTTGCCCGCATCCGTTAAAAATAACCGCTTACCCACCTGTTCAAAGAGGGGTAAACCGATCGCTTTGGTCAGTTGTTTGACTTGAATTGAAACCGTTGGCTGAGTGAGGTATAGCTCCTCTGCTGCCCGTGTAAAACTACCATGCCGAGCCGCTGCTTCAAAAACTTTGAGCTGGTGCAGCGTGATAGGCTTCAACATGATCTCTTTCCCCATCTAGATTTTTCGATAGATTCCAGTCTATATCAGAATCGTTTTTGTGGGGTAAAATCCTATGAAATTTCACGATCAGATGGTCTGCTCGGATAACTCACCTGATCCGGTTTCCCGTTCAATGTAGTGTTGCACCAATGGCACCTGAAGCGAGAGCGATCGTGCTGCCACCAGACCTTTGCGCTCTAATCGTCGCAGAATAGAGCGATCGTTTCCAGACAAACCCTCTGAATTCAGGCTTCCGTCTAAAATTTTCAGGATCAACTCCCGCTGAGACTCATCGAGCGTCAGTTGCCAAAGTTCGCGGAAGTAAGCATTGCCCCGCTCTAATACTGCCGGAATAATCTCTGGGATATGCTCTACCCTGAGTTCTTGATATTGATTTGCATTCAACCAGTTCACCGCTTCCTGCCCCATCAGTTGCACGAGATAGGGCTGTCCCTGGGTAAGATGAATCATAAGTTCCAGCGCTTCGGGGCTGTAAATATCCGGAAAATCCTCAATAGGGTTCTTGAATACCGCCGCTCCTGTTGAGAACTCACCGCATAACTGCGTTGTAATTCCTCTAGGCGCTGCCCACACCGCCGCAACAACTCCACCTGTCGAAAATTGCTGGTCGCCTCCAAGGCCGATCGTACATCCTGGCTCAACTCCACAAACTGGGGCAACACCTGCCCAAACCCCTTAGGGGGTGGACTAGGCAACCAGGCCAACTCCGTCGCCACATCCCGCACCAAAGCGGCTGGATGAGATGGGCTTGATTGAATGTGTAAAAGTAGAACCATTGGCGAACCGCAGGTGCAAGCAATGAATCAAAAGTCTCTATAAGGTTCTCGACTTGCTGCCGATTTTCAGAATCAGTTGGATAAAGCTTTGATCGATCAGAGGCGATCACATCTACATATTTCAAGATTTCTTTTGAGGGCTACCCACTTAAGCTGGAAGAGTGCGGCGCTTCGCGCCGCACTCTTCCGTTAAATTTTTTCGCTTTCAGTGGAAAGCCCTTTTGAGCTAGTTAAGATACTTGTTTCTGTAATTAAGACAGGAACTGATTGTCCGCCCACGAACCGAGAAACAAATCGATTAATGGGTGACAGATGACGTTCTACCTCTGTAACTAATTCTGTTTTCCTACCCACTCGTCGAGTCGCAAATCGGTGAAAGGGCGGCATATGACGTTCTTCTACAAATGGAATTTTCGATCTTGTCAATGCCCACCGAATCTTTTCACAGTAGTGACTCACAGGGATTGTGATCAGACAAACCGGCTGTTTTGCTGGCGGGGTCAACTGAATCATTTTTTCTATTGACTAGAAAGGGGAATTCTGAAAACAATTTTTTGTGGCTGTCTGTCTAACGGTCTAGTTGAGCCGCCTCCAAATCCTCGTTTGTTGAAGGTATCTTTTGGTTAGGTCGGCTCCAACGCAGTGTTAGGCTTTTTGCTACGGGTAGGGTAATAGATTGAGATCCTGGATAAATCGGTAATCTCGTTGATTTTTGGTTATGAAAGGTGAATTGTATACTATTGCTGTAGCTGCGATTAAGCCATCGGCAATGAGTAAGCCATGACTTAGCCGATATAATCGTAACAGATCAACCGCTTTATCTGAAATAGGCTGGTCAATTCTAATTACGTCAAACTGTTGGAGAAATTTTTCTAGTGTCCTTAATTCTGACTTGTTAGTACAGCCAACAATTAATTCCATTTGTGTAACTATGCTAATTGCCAATCTAGAAATTGATTTTAGCCTTTGTAGACAATTAGCGGCTTCAGGAATGCCACGACCAACATCAATGATTATGTCGGTATCTACGATAGTTGAACTAGCCATGTGTTTTTGACCATTCGCGTTCTCGTAAATTTCGCACCCAATTAGTGCTACCTAAATCTTGACGATCGCTCCACATTCCAATAAATGGATCACTCATGAAATCATCATCATTTGATGAGATGGAAATAGGTTCAGAACATATATACTGTTGTTTCAAAAAAGCGATTAGGCTGATCACTTGATTCTGTGCTTCAGCAGGTAAAGATAAAAATTCAGCCAGAATTTCTTGATTTGTCATCGTGTTGCTTATTGCTCATCGATCATTTTGCTGCTGTAATTATACCCCCAAAATGATCGCTACGGGGAGAGGGATCGTCTGTCATCCATACACCAAAATACGGTTGAAGCATCGCTCCTAAACCATAATAAGCTTGAGCTTTTTGGGTTTCGTACCTCAACCCAACCTACGGCGAGACGATCGCACTACGGCGAAACGATCGTACTTATTGACCTCGCCCTGGCTTACAGTCGGCAAAACTTAATGCCTCTGTGTCTAGAAAACTGGCGATCGCCATCTCAATAATGGCCTCAACGGGATAATCAATTTCAGCAGCACGGGCAACCAAGGCACCCTGAATCCAATCCGGTAAGTGCTTTAAGATAATTTCCGCATCAGCAGACGAGATTTGTTCTGAAAGTTTTACTTGCATGGTTTACGACTCCATAGGAATTTGAACGTTATACGGTGGCTCAGTCGCTCTCAAAATTATCCCTTCTAGCTCCAATAATAGCGCAGGGTTTTTCGAGTAAGGTATTGTTTGTAGTGCAATTCGTACATCTTCACTTTTATATTGATCGAGCCAAGCCCATAAAAAAGCTTTGTGTCCACCTTTAAAACGACCTCGTAAACTTTTGGTTTTACCAATGTAAAGAAGTCCCTGATATCTATGTCTAACTGCGTAAATGCCCGGACGATCAGGAACGTCGCTAAAATCACGACTTAAGGGTTGACATTGATCAAAGGAAGTAAAGGCAATTGCGTCTAAGATTTTCCTTGCTTGGTTCTGTATTTCAGAGTTGTATCTTGGCACAGAAAGTAGATTGTGAGTTACTACCTTATCATGCCACAAAAAAGAAAAGGCACATTAGATTTACCGTTAATGCACCCTACGAGACAGCGATCGAGATGATTCCTCCTCGATCGCTTTTTTACTGTAATCATAATTCCAAAAACGATCGCTCCCTGTCCAAGATTAATCGCTGAAAACGAT
>JBEAPM010000246.1:0-6506 GCA_041164445.1 Cyanobacteriota bacterium | reverse complement strand
ACTGAGTGGGCAATCAACCAGGGCATTGAAACCGCAACCTTTCATATTCTCACCCCCTATCCCGGCACTGCCCTCTACGATCGCATGGTGGCCGAAAATCGGATCAGGAGTCACAACTGGGATCTCTATGACACCCGCCATGTGGTCTACCATCCCCGCAAAATGAGCCCCGAAACCTTAGAGGCGGGATACTGGCGTTCCTATCGAAATTTCTATCGTTGGGATTCTATTTTTCGAGCAGCCTGGACTAAAGAAAATACAGCCGATCGCCTCCGACACCTCGCCTACACCGGAGCCTGGAAAAAAGCTGAACCCATTTGGGATCTCTTAATTCGCCTGAAGCAAGTGAATCGGCTTTTGCCGACCCTGGAAAGTGTCCTCAACAGTTTTGGAGAACGATCGACTCCCGCAGTCCCAGACTCCTTTAGCCTAGACACCCTGGATCCAACGGCATGGGCCGATACCACAACTTGAAGAACATCGGCAGTCCCTACTATATTGGGGACACCGTTAAAAAGCCAGGCGACCCCTTAAGGCGAAAGCGTGCAGCGCAAAGCACCGCACGCTTCCCTGAAATATTTTCGTTATCAGGGAAAGTCCCAATGGAAAGTCCTTAATAACTTTCTTCTTTGCCCGTTTGAGTCACAGCCAGATCATGATTCGCTTCATTTAAACGATCGCAGATGGCGGTTTGCCATTGAGGACTCACCGTTTCATCTGTAATCACTTCAAATGCTTCTTGACGATAGGATGCACCTTCATCCGCATCAACTTCTGCAATATGCTCTAAGTGCTCGTACACCAATTCAGGAGATAGCGTTGTCATAAAAAACCATCCTTACTTTATAGCAATCCTAAATAGGCTGTGTGGTCTGTGCCCTTCGGACGTACACCACTCAACGGTTTCAGCAGTCTAGTCTTCACAACTGATCTAGGACTGCCGTAGGACTAATAATGACTGTTTCCATTATGCCTATGAGACTCTGAGGATCAATTGAGTGACAAAAAACGTTAACTCTGAAGATAATCAGATAAATTTCTTTACGTTTCTTCACAGAAAAAGCGAGTATTGTAAAGGGCTCCGAACTTCGCCTGCCCTCAAGATCCACAACGAATAATCCCTAGAATCCCCATGACAAAAGGCTAATGCAATTCCATAGAGGAATGAAGCGATCAGGAATAGAGTATGACAAGGTTTCAAAGTTTAAAGTTTTTATACTTATAGTTTTTGATTTTCAACCTCAAGACAGGATAATGGGAAGGCTCTGAACCAATCACAAGGGCTTTTCGATTCATTGTGTTGGAGGCTGTGCCGCTTAACACAATCTCTATTCTTGCGGGGCTACCAACTTCAGGCGGAAGAGTGCCGCGCGGAGCGCGGCACTCTTCCCTTAACTTTTTCCGCTTTCAGTGGAAAGCCTCTTGCGGAAAAATTCTTGCGGAAAAAACGGAACCCAGCTTTGGATTTTTCGGGATGCCCACAGGTTTGATCTGGTTTTGAACTTTTGTAAAAATTTTTGACAATTGATAATTTTTGGAGACTTACCTATGCCGCTCACCCTATTAGATTATGTACCCAGTTCTCAAAATGAGCGGGTGCAGAATTTTGAAGTGCCTGGAGATGAAACTCCACGTCTTTACACCACAAATGGAGTCGTCTCTCAGGCAGAGATGGATACCATCATTCAAACCAGCTATCGGCAGATTTTCAATGAACAACAAATGCTGGAACACCACCGGCAGCATCTTCTAGAGTCCCAACTCCGATCGGGAAATATTACCGTCAAAGACTTTATTCGCGGGTTGGTACTCTCTGACTCTTTTCAACGCTTAGTCTTTCAAGCCAATAATAATTATCGCTTTGTTGAAATCTGTGTGCAGCGCCTTTTGGGTCGTCAGGTGTATGGTCAGCAGGAAAAAATTGCCTGGTCGATCGTTATCGCCACTCAAGGATTAGCTGGATTTGTCGAAGCTTTACTCAACAGTTCAGAATACCAAGACAATTTTGGCGACAATACAGTTCCCTATCAACGTCGTCGGATTTTACCCCAGCGAGCCCAAGGAGAGGTCACCTTTGCTCACACGGCTCGCTATGGTCGGGATTATCGGAATAAATTACCCCAACCCAGTGGCAGCCTGCCTTGGTGGTCTCAGACTCGGGCCGATGGTCTCTTTACTCAAAATGAAACCTTTAGTTGGCAAGCCTTTCAAGAACGGGCAAATTGGCCAATGGTTTCCGCTGTTCTCTTACCCTTGTCTCTACTTGCGGTGGGCATGTTAGCGATATCCTTGTCCGCTCAGTAATGCCCTGAGCACTGGACACTCGGGACTTTAGAGCCAAGCTATTTTTCCCCCTCCATCAGGGGGTTTTAAAGACAACAACGCCCGCTAAAGTCAAACTTTAGCGGGCGTTATTTTGATCAAGAATCCGGCTACCAACTTAAGGCGGAAGAGTGCTACGCTTCGGGGCGCACCCTTCCCTTAAAGTTTTTCGCTTTCAGTGGAAAGCCAAGACTCCTCTCCTCTAGGCCAGGGGACTAATATTAACGATCGTTCCCCCTAATCGGGTAATGCGCTGCATTTCAGCATTCATACGGGATAAGGGAACCTTGAAAAATACGCTACCACTCTGGCGAACATCATGGGATTGAAGTTCAGTTTCTTCCGTTTGACGTAAGCCCTGCACTTCGTAAACAAACACTCGGGGATTTTGTGTCAGCATCGTCAAAAACTCTCCTCAAACAATAATTAGAATTGGGGATAAAAACAACTTATGATCAGCAAAGAACCGTAAAGGGTAAACCCTCTACGGCCTTATCCAAAAAGGGGAAATATCAAACCCTAAGCAGGGGTAATACTAGCGATCCGTCCACCGAGCTTTTTGACCTGCAACATTTTAGTTAGCAGTTGCTCGTAGGGAACGAGGAACGCCCGGCTGCTACGACGTACACTGGGATAGCCAGGACTAACCATACCCGCAACTTCCATCCGGTAAATCCGACCAGCCGCATTGGTGCCGTAAGGGGTAGAACCACCTAAAGCAACATTGGGAGTCTGGCCTTTGGCGGAATCACGGTAAGCCCAGCCACCACCATCAACACCAGAAGGCGCAACGATCGCAGAGACGGAGTTACGACCGAGTTCAGTCGCTAAGCGAGAGGATTTACGCTCGACTTGACCCCGATCGCTATTGGCATAACCGCGATAGAGACGGAACATCCGGGTAAAGCCAACGGTACGATTCCCCGCCTGGTAGTCAAAACCACGGTAGTAGGGAACCACATTATCCCCAAAGTTAGCCTCATATTCTGCAGAATCGATGTAGGAATCGATGTCTGCATCATAGCCTTCATTTTCGTAGCGATCGAGGTGCTCGATCACTTCAGACTCGTCGATGGGTGCGCGACCCAACAGGTGCTTGATGTTCAGCTCAATCACCCGAGTTTGAAAATGGGGATAGAAGAACTTGGTTTTATAGAGTTCAGACTTCGCCACACTACGCACGAAGTCCCGGACAGTGATGTAACCGTTCATGAGTAAGGACTCTGCCCCTACCAAACGCTCACTGGCCATCAAATAATCGTTACCCAGAACTTGACGATACACAGCACGAATAACTTGCTCTGCATCCTCTTTCTGCCATTGAGGACGGAGTTCCACAGGACTCATGTCACTAAATGCAGATGTTCCTAGGCGAGAAGCTGCAACAGTGATTGACATTTTGCTATTCTCCTAAAGGAAAACTAAACCAATTTGAGGGTGTGCGATGGGATCCCCTGTCACACCCTCTTTTTTACGAAACATTAAAGTGATCTTAAAGTAGAGTTCAAACGCTGAACAAGATAAGAGATGAAGCTGTTGAAGAGCCTCCCTAGTCCTGCACAGCAGAAACACTAGATACATCAAAGCCCGGAAAAACGGTTAACCAAGCCTCAAATGAACTTAGTTAGCCATCGTTCCGGGCTAAGGGTTAAACGCAATTAGCTAAGAGCGTTGATTGCGTAGTCGATGTAGGAGTTAGCTTCATCACGAGCATCACCACTTAAACCATGGTTAGCTTTGATGTACTTGAGAGCTTCAACGTACCAGCTAGGAGAAAGCTCGAAGGTGCGGTTGATTTCATCTAAACCAGCAACGAGGTACTCATCCATAGGACCTGTACCACCAGCAATTAAGCAGTAGGTGATCATGCGGAGGTAGTAGCCGATGTCACGAGCACACTTTGCTTTACCCACTTCAGTAGAAGCGTAGTTAGAACCTTGCATGGAGGTGGTGTAGGGGAATTTGTTGTACACCGCTTGAGCAGCACCTTGGATCAGGCTGCTGGACTTCTCGGTCAGCGTGCGAGCAGCTTGAAGACCAGAAGTGGCTTGACGGAAACGACCGAAAGCAACTTGCAGTTCAGTGCTGCTGAGGAAGCGACCTTGAGAATCAGCTGTAGCTACGGCTTCAGTAAGAGGGGTTTTCATAGTGGTTGTATCTCCCGATTTTTGTTTTTGTCAAACTGAATGATAAGAATTCCAAGCGTGGCTCAGAATTAAAGAAATAAAGGTTGGTTGCAAAACTGAAATGTAATCAGATTATTAAGCAACAGCGGCAGCAGCACGATCGAAGTAGCCAGATACTTCAGCCATGATAGAACTGCAATCACCTTGGGTGATGCCGTTGGGATCGTTAGCGATAGCAATAGCAGCTTCTTTCATTTTGGCAATGCCAGCAGCTACGGAAGCACCGGGAACACCCAGAGCAACGTAGGTTTCACGCAGACCGTTCAAGCAACGATCTTCCAGAACGGAAGCATCGCCAGTGAAGGTAGCGTAGGTCACATAGCGCAGAACGATTTCCATGTCACGAAGACAAGCAGCCATACGACGGTTGGTGTAAGCATTTCCACCGGGTTGAATTAATTGGGGTTGCTCAGCGAAGAGGGCACGAGCAGCATTACCAACGATGGTGGAGGCGCTACCGGTGATACGGTTAACGGTATCAATCCGCTTCATACCATCGGAAACCATAGCACCAAGAGCATCGATTTGAGCGGTGGTCAGGAACTCGCCGCGTGCATCAGCTTGAGAAACGACTTTTGTAAAAGCGTCGAACATTGAAATAAACTCCTAATTCTCGACTAGATAATCAAATCCCCGCCAGAGGCAAGGGTAGGTTTTTGTTTAGCTCTAGCATCAAGCCTTAGCTTGGATACTTCAGCTTGCATACTTCTCATTTAACCTGGAAGTGGCTCTAATGTTTATTAAGAAATTCATCAATTTTGTTAAAGCTTTGTGAACTTCTTTGTCATAAACGGAGGTCTTTGGTATGGGAGAGGTCTGGATTGTGGGGGTGCCCTCAATTACTAGAGCCTTTCTCTGCCAAGGACTTTGAGCCTTTCCACTGATATTTATACCTTGAGGGTGTAACGAAATACATTACGAATTGTTACTATTCACCCTCGGTGTTGAGCCGGAAACTAACGAGATAATGCTGTAATATTTCTTTACATTACGTGATCATTTCTCAGATTGTTTCTCAGATTGTCGGAGGGAGCTAGGGGGCGAAAATCCCAAAAATGCTCTGATCCCCCTGATAGACTAAAGGGATCGTTGTAATAGTGTGGATTGGAATGAATTTCTTGCTTGTCCTGGTGGGACTTCTCCTGGCTTTGCTCGCGTTGGGCATCCTCTTCTATCTTCTAACCCCCCGTCGTTATCAGTCCACTGACAGTGTTGCCTCTTCCTATGATCAATGGACTGAGGATGGGATTTTAGAGTTTTACTGGGGCGATCATATTCACCTAGGGCATTATGGTTCTCCCCCGCAGCGGAAAGATTTTCGCCAAGCCAAGATCGATTTTGTCCATGAAATGGCCCGTTGGGGTGGTTTAGATCGCTTAGCAACGGGCACAACGGTTTTGGATGTGGGCTGTGGTTTTGGGGGCAGTAGTCGAATTCTGGCTCAGGATTATGGCTTTGCCGTTACGGGAGTGACCATTAGCCCCCAGCAAGTGTTGCGAGCCCAGGAATTAACGCCATCTCACCTCACGGCTCAGTTTAAAGTGGATGATGCTC
Organism: Cyanobacteriota bacterium; assembly: GCA_041164445.1. Classification (GTDB taxonomy): domain Bacteria; phylum Cyanobacteriota; class Cyanobacteriia; order Prochlorotrichales; family Prochlorotrichaceae; genus JBEAPM01. The sequence goes on along the minus strand of JBEAPM010000246.1, from coordinate 444 downwards.
TGGATCTTTCCTTTCCCGCTGCTAGTTGTGATGTGGTCTGGTCAGTGGAAGCGGGGCCCCACATGCCGGACAAGGTAAAATTTGCCCAGGAATTGCTGCGCGTGCTTAAACCAGGGGGAATGCTTGTGGTTGCGGATTGGAATCAGCGGGACGATCGCGCTGCCCCCTTAAATTTTTTAGAGCGATTGATCATGCAACAACTCTTAGATCAATGGGCTCATCCCAAGTTTGCCAGTATTGAAGAATTTTCTGAGCAATTAATCTCTACCGGTGGGGTTGAAGGGCAAGTAACAACCGCAGACTGGACACCAGAAACCCTGCCATCTTGGTTGGATTCCATCTGGCAGGGCATTGTTCGACCGGCGGGTTTAGTGAAATTTGGCGTGTCGGGATTCGTGAAGTCTCTCCGGGAAGTCCCCACCTTATTATTAATGCGGTTAGCTT
>JBEAPM010000245.1:0-5252 GCA_041164445.1 Cyanobacteriota bacterium | reverse complement strand
CTAAAATAAAGTTGATTAAGCGACGATCTTATGGGCTACCTGAGTTTAGCCATCTCCGTTTAATGTTGTTAGCTTGCTTTGAGACTTAATATTTTATTACACATTATATTAAGGAGAGCCAAATTGTTCTAGGGCAGTTTCGGTAATACTGCTGAAAAAGATTTTATTCTTCAACCAGCGCATTTCCTGTAGTCGTTGTGTGAGAGTACCCTGATCTAATTGAAGCAGCGTAGTGGTAAAAACGTCTATGTCAAAAATAAGAGATTCACAATCTGAGGAGGCCTCTTGCTGAGGCTGAATGGTTCTAACCCATTGGACTTGGTAGGGATAGTCAGGAACTTTATAGGCTTCTTTATAAAAAAAGTTTTCTGGAGCAATGTTTATCCCAGATAGCTTGTAAGGCTCCATCTTGAGATAAGTCGAGGGCTGTTCCCCTCTTTGCATAGGAATGCGGTTTATGTAACGAACGCCCAGGCGGTCAATGTTTTGTGGTTCTGCTAATTCTACAAACAAGTGCCAAATCCGTAGCGCTTCGGCCATGAAGACTTCCCAGGTTTCGTAAGGCTCCAGACGGCTAAACACAACTCCGCTAGGCATGAATTGCACAACATGATGATTTTGCTCATCCTCAAGCCGAAAACTATTCCACTGAATAGGCTGGAAAAATTCAGGAGAGCCATTCGCTGCTTCCATGCCTACTTGAATATTCTGCCGAGCTTGAACGTTTGCATACTCAGGCAATCGCTCGGTCAGCGTTGTTTGAAGAACCTCCTGCTCTAACTTTTTACTTGCCGGGGCCTGCCAATGGATTACCGCCTCAATACTTGGGGCCGCCTTCAGCGTTGGAAATTCTTCGGTTAGGTCAATAATAATCTTAGACACAACTGAGGCTTGCTAACGAGGGGTGGAAGTGAATTTTAGCAAAATCTGAATTTGTCTAGCTTACTGCAAACCTAAACCATTGCGAGGAGCGATCGTTCTCGGTGAAACCCAGAGCAGGGGGCCGGATCAGTGGTCAACGCTATTCCGGTTGGGGGGAGGGTTCTCGATGCTGGAGGAGATGGACTGTGTAGAGTCCCAAGGCCGTCCAAATCAGCCCGAATGAGACGAAGTGGGTTCGGGTGAAGGGTTCTCCGTAGAGGAAAATGCCCAGTAATAATTGCAAACTGGGGGCTAAGTATTGCAAAAAACCGAGGGTGGAGAGGGGTAACAATTTAGCTGCGGTATTGAAGCAGAACAAGGGTAAAGAGGTAACGACTCCCGCCAAGCAGAGCAAAAGGGTAATCTCGACTCCAGAACCAAAGGCATTGTCTGGTTGTAGACCTAGCCACAGTAGGGCAAAGGGGGCCAGGAGTAGGGTTTCGATCGTAATGCCGCAGAGGGGAGAGACGGGGATCAGTTTGCGACAGAGACCGTAAAAGGCAAAACTGCTGGCTAAAATCAGTGCGAACCAGGGAACCGCACCAAACCCCCAGATAAAGTTGGCTACCCCCAGAACAGCTAGGCCGACGGCAATTCCCTGCAGGCGACTGAGGCGTTCCCGTAGAACCAAACAACCGAGCAGGATATTGAGGAGCGGGGTCATAAAATACCCTAAGCTGGTTTCCACCACTCGATCGATATTGACGGCATAGATATAGGTGCCCCAATTACAGGCTAGTAGGGTGGCGGTTCCGAGTAAGAAAAGGAGTAAACGAGGAGACTGAAAGAGTGAGAAAAACGATCGTAATTCCTTACGAATTCCTAAGACCAAAAGGAGGAATAAAGTAGACCAAATCATGCGGTGACACAGTACTTCTAAAGCAGTCACCGAGGATAATAATTTCCAGTAAATGGGTAAAATCCCCCAACTGCCATAGGCTAAAAAACCATAGAGAAGACCTAAGGAATTAACGGCGGAAGGAGTGGTTTTAGATTGGGGCATAGGAGATAGGGGGGGAGGGCAGCCACTATTCATTCATGTTGCGATAGGTGGCTACTGCAGACGGTGAGATGCGGTTGAGGTAGCGGAAAATCCAATACTTAAAGACCGTATCTAAGATTACGGGAAAGGTGGCAATAAAGAGATAAATAAATTCGCGGCTTTCCGGCAGTCCAAAATGTCGAGAAACCCCTTCCAGTAAAACTTCCCAACCGTGGGGAGAGTGGAACCCCACAAACATATCGGTAAAGAGAATGATAATAAAGGCCTTGGCACTATCGCTCAGCCCGTAGATGATGTCATCAATGAAGGCTTTTAAGACTTCTAACTCCCGTTTGCTAATGGTCATCACGATCACAAAAGCAATGGAAGCAAGGATGTCTGAAAAGATATTCTTAATCGCATTAGTACTGCGATCGTAAAATTCTTGGGCAATTTCTTCTGCTTTTTCCTGGATTTTTTCGCTTTTTTCCTCACGGGTGAGTTGCGGCGCATTGTAGAGTAGACTTTGAAAATCTAAACGACTTTCAAAACGCTCTAAGGTGGAGAGGGCTTCTTCTTCGAGTTCAATATTAAGAAAGAGATTCTCTGGGGTTTCCGGGCGGAAATGATCCACGATCGGCCCCACAATAAAGTTTTTGCTCATCTGATGGGTCAGCAGGGGAACAAGGATAAGGAGCAGGATAAAGCGCAGTGAAACAACGGTTTTCGTTTTAGAGGATCGAAAGGTTTTAACGACTTCTTCTTCTGCTTGGGGATCGAGTTCCCGGCGTAAGCGATCGAAGGTTCCTAAAATTGAGCGTGGTACAAAACTGGTACTATCACTCATGCCATCTTTAGATTCTTCAGGGCGAGTCATGGTCTTTGCATTACGGGAATAAACAGCAACGTCTTCAGACTGATTGACGGTCTTCCTTGATGTTGGTTTTGATGTCTCTGTTGTTTTGGTGGGTTTGTCCAGGGGAATCAGGGCTAGGGTCGGGGCAGCGCTGGTATAGCGATTGAGAATTTGATCGATAAACCGTAATTTTTCGAGCCGAATGGCTAAACGTTCCGCACTATTGGCTTCTTCTTCGGTTAGACTCTCTGCCCGTAAATTAATGCCCGACAAACGGGGATCGGATAGGCTTAAGAACGATCGGCTAGCCTTAAATTCTGATAAACGGAGTTTGATAATCCGCAAATTACTTTGTAATTCATCTTCAAAATAGCTATAAATTCGATTTCCTTCTTGTAACGTTGCCGGTTCAATTTTTTGACCGCCAAAGTGCTGATCTTCCATCGCCCGAATCAGCAATGCGGCATCATAGGCCTGCTCCAATGCCCGCTCTGGGGTTTGAGAAAACCATTGATTAAAGGTTTGAAGCGATCGTTTAAAAGACTTGCCAAAGGGAAACTTCATAGGGGTTATGACCGTGTCAAGCGAATTTGAGCAATGCTAAAAATAAAAGGAATAACACGACTGTAATTCGTAGCAATGGATCGCCAACCGAGATCCAACACGAGCCATCCCCAGAGGGCGGGGCTGATCACGGCCAAAGCACTCCGCATCGCGCTATATCGTGTCAGATTGACCGCCGCACCGCGACTGGCCAAAGCCAGACCCATCAGACCGCGCCCCGTGGCCACGATCGGACGGGCAGCGAGACATTTGGCGGCATGCAGTGCCCATTCCTGGGCCAGTTGGCGTAGAAACCACGATCGCAGCAGGGAGCCAATGGCTAAAACACTGCTCCCGGCGAGCAAAATTTTGAGGGGATCTTGACGAGTTGTTTCTGGGAGTTGTGGATACAATTCCGATCGTTTCAAAGCCTGCTGTAAGTGGTGATTAAAGTCTCGATATTGTCGGGGGGACAAGTTGCGACAGGTTTTCTGGAGAATAAATAAAAGGATTTCTGATTCTAAGTCGATCGTTTGAAAATCTGAGCTAAAGGGAATCTGAAGATGTCGGCACACCTGCCGTAATATTTGGTGATATTCCAAACCCCGGCTCTGGCCAGTCAACACCGTCACGCCGTCCGCGGCCAAAAAGCGAAACCGATGTTCGATCGCACTAATTTGACGAGAGCGATCGTAGCCCTGCACCTGAACCGGCCGGGGCATAATCACATAATCCAGGGGATTAAATTTGGGTTGAAAGAGCAGTTCCGTCAACTCGCCCAGCTCTTCATCCGTGGCGAGGGTTAATGCCGATCGTAAATCGTCCACAGTGTTTCCAGCGGAAAACCTAAAGAATCTATACAGCGCCTCCTATCTTAAAACGAATCTTTGGGGTCTATTCCTAAGACTGTCTGTAGATTCAGGCTTGTCCTGTAGTCCTGTAGTGAAGAGATGGATGCTTGCCGGTTGACGCAACCTAGCAACCTGGGGGATGGCTAGCCTGAGGGGGAAGTGACCCCTTAAAATAAGGGCTACCCCCTTAAGGCGGTAAAGTGCGGCGCTCCGCCCTGCACTCTGCCATTCAATTTTTCCACGCTTCCTCTTCTCCGGTCTTTCATGCTAAACCTCTCCCCCCAGCAGAAACACTTTCTGCAACGCCTCCGCCATTGCCAACTGATCCCCAGTCTCCGCCAGTTTGCGGATCAAGAGCAGTTTGAATTTAACTTCCTCAAAGGGTTGCTGAGTAGCGGTTTAGTGGATGCCTATGTCACTCTGCGTCCCCTCGTGGAGATGACTGCTCAATGGCAACTCACCCCGAAGGGGGAAGGGGTGAGCCCCCAACTTCCCGGCGTGGCCCTGGCGCAACTGCTATTACAGGGACAAACTGATGCTGCTCAGTTGCAGCAGACCCTCGGCGAAGCCTTTAGTCCTGAGTATGCGGGGCTGAAAAACCTGAGGGCGATCGATTGGTACCCTGGCGAAGAGGGGAAACAGATTCAAATTTTATCCATTGAAGCCTTAGAAGCCCTGCAAGCCCGGCAGCAGGTTTTCCGTACTTTGTGCGAGCAGACTCAAGGTAAACAACGATCGTTGCCGTTGATGGAGTCTCCAGACCTTACGGCGCTCGCGGAGCAAGGCTTTGTGGTGGCGGTTAAGGGGGATGACTAAGAAGTACAGGCCCTACCCGCTTTAGACAGCTTGGATCTCAAGCCGATGGTGACCACCTTAACCTCCGATTTACTGCTCTCTGGGCGCTGGCGTGAGGTAGATCTTAAACCCTATGCGGTGGAGGATGAAGCCCCCTACATTCCCTACGGTCGCGCTACGCTCTTGACCCGGTGCATTGAACGGGTGCGGGATATTTTTCTCAATATGGGCTTTGATGAAATGTCCGGCAGCATTCTGGAGTCGGCATTTTGGAACTTTGACGTTTTATTCACCCCTCAGGATC
>JBEAPM010000244.1:0-3724 GCA_041164445.1 Cyanobacteriota bacterium | reverse complement strand
TTAAAGGTGTTGCCATCGGGGGAAACGATCGTTCCGGTGCCATCATTAGCGGGAATAATGGGTTGGGCCGAAACCAGTTCACTACCACTGAGTAAGAGTAAGGATAAGGCAGTCAGAGGTAAACTTAAAATAGAAAAGGGGCGTAATAAAATAGTACGAAAAAGCATAGCTTTATAACTCCTCAGAACGATCGATAGGGTGAAACGGGATTAAGATGCAGACGATTGTGAACTGAGCGAAATCAAAAAGGACTAAAGTCCTTACGACAAACTAGAACTGAAAAGAACCATTAAAGTAAAGAGCTTGATCCTGAATATTTTCCCCCACCTCTAAATCCACTAAAGGATAACCATAGTCAAGACGTAGGCTAAAATCAGGGCGAGGATCCCATAAAATACCCACGCCAAGTCCTGCTAAAACATTTTGATTTTGGCTCAGGGAATTGGGGTTATTTTTCGTGTTAATGGCAGCCCCCACATCTAAAAAGGGTGCCAGTTGTACCGAGGGTAAACCGGAGGCATCCCGCATCAGGGTAATTCGATCTTCTACGGAAAAGCGAAAACCGTTATCTGCAATGAGGAGGTTTTGACGATAGCCCCGGATCGATTGTCCACCGCCGATCGTAAACTGTTGGGAGGGGAGTAGAGTATTGGGACTAAATTGAATATCCAACTGAGTTAGCAAGACATGGCGCTGATTTAAGCGTTGAACCCGCTGGAACTGCCCTAACCAACTGAAGAAGCGTCCATCAGGGGTGGGGGCATCATTTTCAGTGGCATCAAAAATACCTAAGCCAAAGTTGAAGGTAGAACTCCCCACCCAGGCTCCCCATCGATCTCGGCGGAGATAGTCTTGGCTCAAGCGTAACACCGTGGTGCGGGTTGTCCCATCAGCCCCAGCCCCAAAACCAAAGGGGGTTGCCGTGCCAAAGGCAAAGGTGGTGCCGGTGGTGTAGATCAAGCCCGCAGAAACGGCAAATTCCTCTAAAGAAGATTTCAGTAAGGGTTGGCGGTAGGCCAGTTCATAGCGCGATCGTTCCCCCCGCAAATTTAAATCTTTAAACTCACCCTGGGTCACTTTACTGAAGTCGAAGGCACTGCTGAATTGAATGGTGCCACCGCGACTATTAATGGGGGCTTCGTAGTTTAAATCTAAGCTGTGATAGCCGCCACTGGTAGCTGCTTTGTAATCCGCAACAATACGATCGCCAATGCCCGATAAATTGCGCAGACCAAAGATTACCCCTAAGCGCTCTCCCCCCAAGCTGGGAGCCGAATAATTATCGGTACTAAATTCACCAAAGAAGTTGCGGGCTTCTGCCGCTTGAACCACCAACTCATCAGCCTCTGCTTGATCATCCCGGCGTAAGGTCGCTTCCACCGTCGCTAATCGCGAATCATCCCGCAGTACCCGTAGTTCATCTTCTAGGGCCGGAACATTTAAGGGGGCTGTGGCTCGCAGGCGGTTCCGAATAAAACGATCGCGGAGGCGATTTTTTCCTTGCCACTCCACCCGCACATTGACCGGCTTTTCCTTAATTTCGATCGTTAAAAGCCCCTCGGTAATCGTCTGCTCTGGGTAGACAGCGCGGGAAGTATAGTACCCCTCATCCAGATACAACTGCGTCACCGCATTCAGTAATGCCTTGAGTTGGTCAGTGCTTAAGGTTTGTCCTTCGTAGGGATCCACAACCGCATTGAGTTGCTCAAGACTAAACACCGTACTACCAACCACCCTGATCTCTTCAATCAAAGCCTGCTCCACCGGAACATAGATTTCTTCTTCCTGCACAGCAGGCAGTTCCTCTGAGGGGACTGTAAATTGTGCCAGGCTAGGATAAGATCCCATTCCGCCCCAAATATTAAAACAGGAAAAGGTGATGAGGGATCCTTGGATCCACCGAATCCGCTTACTCATATTATCTGTTCCGTTTGCGTAAGAACACGGGCAGTATAGCAGAATGGCTTACATCATTGTAGATTTTTAGGGGTTTGTTTACAAATAGTAATCCCCAGTTTTTTTGAAAAACCGGGGATCTAGGGAAGTGCGATCGTGCTGATTCCCTTAGCGCATGGTCACAAACTCTTCCGCAGAAGTAGGATGCAAAGCCATGGTGTTATCAAAGTCCCGTTTGGTCGCTCCCATGTTAATGGCAATGGCAACACATTGAATAATTTCAGCAGAATCCTTGCCAATCATTACAGCGCCTAAAACTTTATCCGTTTCTTGATGAACAATGAGCTTCATCAAAATCCGTTCTTGACGATCGGGTAAACTATAGGCCATGGGACGGAAACGGCTACGGTAAATTTTTAAATTCTCTTCACCGTATTTTTCAATGGCTTGTTTTTCTGTCAGTCCAACGGTACAGGCTTCCGGCTGACTAAAGACAGCAGTGGCAATATTTTCGTAACTAATGTGATGACGATTATTGCCAAATTGGGTATCCGCAAAAGCTCGACCTTCCGCCACCGCTACGGGGGTTAAATTGACCCGATCGGTACAATCTCCGACCGCAAAAATGTTGGGTTGACTGGTGGTGCTCCACTCATCCACCACGATCGCTCCTTTGTCTATTTTTACCCCTGCTTTTTCTAAAGCCAACGGTTCTAAATGAGGGGAACGACCAGTGGCATAGAGAACAGCATCCACCGTTAAACTGGGCACACTTGCACCTTTTAAGGTTAGGCAAACGCCTTCTGGAACTTTGTCGATTTTCTCCACATCAGTATTCAAGAAAAATTGAATACCGTGGTGGGCCATGCCATCCTGAACTTCCTGACGAATTTCATCATCAAAGCCCCGCAAAATCCGATCGCGGCGATAAATTTGAAAGACTTCTGACCCTAAACCATTAAGAATTCCGGCAAATTCAGTCCCAATATAGCCGCCCCCCACCACGGCAAACCGCTTCGGTTTCATAGGCAATAGAAAAATTTCCCGAGAGGTAATGGCATGTTCAATGCCGGGAATTGCAGGTCTAGTGGCTTCTCCACCGACGGCAATGAGAATTTTATCCGCCGTGAACTGACGATCGTCGATCGCTACCGTATGTTCATCGATAAACCGAGCCGTTCCCTGGAGCAACTGCACATTATTCTTTTCGAGGAAACTAATGTGCAATCGACTGAGCCGACGAACTTCATGGTCGATCGCTTGGACTAACTTCGTCCAATCAAACTGCGGATAAACCTTACTCCAACCATAGGCCTGAGCATCTTCGTAATAGTGGGAAAAGTGGGAGGCATAAACCATTAATTTTTTGGGAACACAGCCCCGAATGACACAGGTTCCACCCACCAGATCATGCTCCGCGATCGCCACCCGAGCACCGTAACTTGCAGCCCGTTTAGAAGCGGCTAACCCCCCGGATCCAGCACCAATTACAAAAAGGTCGAAATCGTATGTCATTGCAGTATCCTCGCAAGTTACTAATCCATAAAATACGGGCACCTGTCTCTACCCAGGAGTAGGGATTGCAGTGGACAGCGCAGCCGCCTGCCACAATTCATCCAGATGCCCTACGCTTATTGCCCGGAGAGGCCTGACCTCCATCCAGCAGAAAGCACCATGGACGATTCTAGCAAGTCCTGCAGCCTTCTATTTCCTGGAGAGAGGTTTGAATATTTGGGGCGTGGGCTCTAGATCAACTTCACCCGCTTGGAGACCCTCCCTTAGACTCTGCTCTACTTTCAGCCGTAGACTGCTAGCTGTACCTTATTTT
>JBEAPM010000243.1:0-3614 GCA_041164445.1 Cyanobacteriota bacterium | reverse complement strand
AATTCTCGCCTCAGACCGATCAGCCTCCGCCTCCCACTCCCGCGCCCGGAGCAGAGGAGACCCCTTCATCCACTCCATCACCAAGACCTTCGATCGGGTTAACTCCCAGTTAATTTGGGGTACTGTCAACTTCTCCGCATTGAACCAGCGGCTTTGGGCGAGGTTGTGCCGCAGAGTATCTGTAAAGTGAGCCTCTTCCGTAAAGTCCAACTCCGCTTGCAACGCCTGAGCAAATTCCCGCACCAGCCCTTGAATATCGTAGTCTTGCCCCCAATCGGTGAGGGACACTAACTCTGCCACCCCCTGAATCAGATCCATGTCCTGCTCTACGATCGTCTTCAATCCAGGACGCTGCACCTTCAGGGCGACTGGCGTACCATCCAACAACACCCCATAGTGAGTCTGAGCGATCGATCCGGCAGCGATCGGTTTGTGGTGAATTTCCTGAAAAATATCCTCTAGGGGCTGCTCAAGTTCCGCCTTAAGAATCCCCTCCACCTCCGACCAAGCGACCGGTGGCACATTGGCTTGCAAATCCGTGAGAGTTTGAATATAACTAGCCTGTAGCAAATCTGGACGGGTACTGAGCAACTGCCCCAGTTTGACAAAAACCGGCCCCAACTCCACCAAAATATTGCGCAAAACCTGCGGTGGTGGTAGCTCTGGCGTACCGGCTCGGCTACCACTCAGCAAACGGCGCATGTAATCCCAACCGTTGCGAAATACAACCTCTAAAATTTCCCGTTGCCGACCGCTGGTTCGCGCCAGAGAAAACATAAGACTTATCCTAAATAGGTATTCATTGACGGGCGGGTACACCCATTCACCCTCCCAGTGATCTGGTTCCACTTTAAGCGGAAGTTCTCCGAAATTGAACAAGCATTAAGCTTTTTACCGATTATCTCGGTATCGACGAATACTCATATCAATTATTTTCCTGGCTAAGGGAGGGGGGAGTAAAATGATTAACGCAACCTTAAACAAGACCTTAATCAGGTTATCCCCTTGTCTCCAGAGATAAGGCGTATAATGCATTGACTTCAACATATAACGGATAGAAGTCAGTCCAGCTTGTCGAGTCGTAAACTCCTCAACGGCTTTGAAGGATAAATACAAGTAAAAGTTACCCAGCGCATGGCATTTGAGGGAGTTTAAGGACGGATTAGTATGACTAAAAGCCTTGTCTAAAACCTTTAAGGTTCCCTGCTCCAATTTGGGATAGTTCGAGATGCCTGAACCAGCTACAATTCTGTATTGAATGTGGTAATGTTTGAGCAAAACGAATTCGTATTTTTCGGCTAAGCGTAGAAATAAATCCCAATCATCTGCCCCATAAATTGACTCATCAAATCCACCAATATTTTCTAAACAGTCCATGCGAATCAATGGATTCGATGCAGTGACGAGAAAATTAGTAATGAGTAATTTTTTATAAATATTTCCCGTGTAGTGTGGGTGAGCATGTTGACGGATTAAGTGCCCGTCTTCATCAATTCGATGAACCCAGCTATAGGCAACGGATGCTTGTGGATTTTGTTCCAAAGCCTCTAGCTGCATCATTAGCTTGTCGGGAAGCCAGAGATCATCATGATCTAAAAAGGCAACATATTGCCCTGTCGCCTTGGCTAAACCACGATTACGATTAGCGGCAATCCCGATATTGACATCGTGGGAGAAACACCGAATCCGGCTATCTTCAATTCGCTCAACTATTGAAACAGTCTGATCACGGGAACAGTCATCAACAATAATTAATTCAAAATTACTAAAAGTCTGTTCTAAAGCAGAATTTATCGTTTTTACAATAAACCTTTCACTATTGTAAGTCGGAACAATGATCGAAATGAGTGGCATGGGCGACAGTACTCCTTACCTAGAGAGCCTACTTCTTTATAAGTCGATCGAGTTAGCTACTGTTTCACTCTAGGGTACCTTAAAAAAATCCAAATTTTGCCCTAGTGCCCACGGAAGAATCAGGATTGTGGCTAGCGTCACCCGCCACAATAAATCGAGATGCTCTCTAGCATTTATGGTTTGGGGCTTTACATTCTATGGGGTTTATGGATCCCCCCTTAGGCTCTGTTGCTCTCTTGGGCTTTCCACTGAAAGCAAAAACATTGAATGGAAGAGTGCGGCGTTCCGCGCCGCACTCTTCCGCCTTAAGTGGGTACCTCAAAAAGCTAAACTGGGGATCCTCTTTCTCCGCAGGAGTAGAGATTGTAGGAAGTAACTTTGTTGCCCACCACAATAAATTGAAGTGCCCCTAACTTGGATTCCTCGAAAAGATCGGACTTTCCCAATCTGCTGCGGTCATGTTACATTTTATGTAGATTCAGGTGCTGCTCTATATTTTCACTTTTCCCCTGAGCTTGAGGATAGTCAATCTTATGTCCAGTCAACCTGATATTACGATTCTGATGCGATGGCTTCGGGGAGGGGGGGCTGAACGGATCTGTGCGACCTTAGCTAATCAGTTGGCCGAATGCGGTTATCAGGTTGATCTGATTTTATTTAAGGCAGAAGGAGAATATTTAGAGACCTTACATGAGAAGATCAATGTCATTGATCTGGCACTCACCTCTGTGACGGCAAGGAAGGGGTGGAAACCACCCTCTAGCCTCCAATCTTTAAGGGCTATATTTCGACTGATTGATTATATTAGGACACACAATCCTAAGGTCATTCTGGCTTCTACTCACTATGTCAATGAAGTTGCAATACTGTCTAAGTTTTTTGTGAGAAATCCACCTCAGGTGATTATTGCTGAACATACCCATGTCTCTACTGAGAGTAAGTATTCAGAACCCATATCTGCCCGTTTAATTCCTTTTTCAATCAAGTTACTTTATCCCTTTGCCAATAAGATTGTTGCAGTCTCTCAAGGTGTTGCTGATGATCTAAACCATCATTTAATGTTCAAGAGAAATATTAGTGTAATTTATAATCCGGTCATTAATTCTCAACTTTATGAGCAGTCAGAACAGGGTATTGAACATCCTTGGTTTCAGCAGAAGGATCGTCCCGTTTTAGTTGCATCTGGACGTTTTGTATGTCAAAAAGATTTCCTCACTTTAATTAAAGCCTTTGCAAAGGTTTTGGAGCGCCAGAAAGCTTACTTGATTTTGCTGGGTGATGGTGTTGAGAAGAAGAAAATTATTGCGCTCATACAATCTCTAAACCTAGAAGAATACGTTTTTCTAACAGGTTTTATCTCTAATCCTTATGCCTATCTTAAACAGGCAGATTTATTTGTGTCCTCTTCCCGTTGGGAAGGATTACCCACCACAATTATTGAAGCATTAGCATTACAAATTCCCGTGGTGGCAACAGACTGTCCCAGTGGACCAGCGGAAATTTTGAAAAATGGGGAATATGGATACCTCATTCCGGTGGGAGATGAGGTCGCTTTAGCTGCAGCGATCGTGTTGGCGCTGAGGAGTGAACCTAAATGTGTTCCACAAAGTTGGATTAATGAGTTCACCTGTGATGTGGCGATCCAAAAGTATATTAATATTTTAGGCTGTCAGAAGATCTAAGATTTTCTAGAGGGTACCTCGAAAAATTAAAAATTTTGGGCTTTCCACTGAAAGCGAAAAAATTTAATGGAAGAGTGC
>JBEAPM010000242.1:0-9429 GCA_041164445.1 Cyanobacteriota bacterium | reverse complement strand
CGAAATCTTCTGGAAATATCCAAGATCTTGACGCAACTTTATTGGGTACGGGCGAAGCATTTGCACCGAAATCTTCTGGAAATATCCAAGATCTTGACGCAAATGCTTCGCCCCTACGGATGGACGGGGTGGACGGATCGGAACCGGGGCGTGGGGATGGGCGACCCAACGGTACCCAACCGGGATCGATCGGGGCGATCGTTCAAACCTTTAAATCCCAGACCACCCGCAAAATTAATCGCATTAACCAATCCAAGGGCCGAACCCTGTGGCAACGGAACTACTATGAACACATTGTCCGCAACGAAGAAGCCTTGCAGCGAATTCGTACCTACATCCAGATGAACCCACGATCGTGGGCATCGGATCAATTACATCCAAGCCTCGCATAGATTAAAAACTTCTACTCTCCGATGCAAGATCTAGGGCAAGATTTTAAGATCACGGAATCCACATTCTGAAGGTAATGGCAATGCTCGATCTCTACGATTTGATCCACAACATCTGCAAGCGTCCCGCCATGTATCTGGGACACCCTTCCCTCCGCAACCTTCGCACGTTCCTGGCCGGTTACACCTTCGCCCGCCGCCAACAGGGAATTTATTGCCGAAGAAACTTTCAGGCAATAAGTTGACGAAACTTCGTGGTTCTAGCCTCCTGCACATCCTGCACATAGAAAACGGCAGAGTCAGGAACTTTCAACCTGGATAGTTAACAAGGAATTCCAAGTGGATCACCCCGCTTTACCAAGATAGTCCGTAACGATCGGTATAGCCCTTGAGATCCGTGGCAACGGTATTGGAAAGGAAATAGAGACCCAAAAGATTGGGAAAAGACATTAAGAGAAAGAGACTATCGCTAAAATTAATCACGGTTTCAGGGTTAACAATTGACCCCAAAAACACTGAACTTAATAACAAAATTTTATAAATGATGGTCGTGTCTCCCCACAGATACCGCCAGCTACTTTCCGCATAGTAAGTTACGGAAATAATAGTGGAAAAGGCAAAACAGAGTACCGCCAAGGCCAAAACAATGGGAAACCAACTAATCACTTGTTCAAAGGCGATGGCGGTCAGCCCGGAACCATTGAGATTCGCTAAGGAGGGATCTTGATAAACGCCTGTGGTAATTAAGACTAACCCCGTTAACGTACAAATTAAACCGGCATCGGCAGTAGGCTCTAGCATGGCCACTAATCCCTCCCGGACTGGCTCATTGGTACGAGTCGCCGCATGGGCAATGGAGGCAATCCCTAAACCTGCCTCAGAGGCAAAGGCCGCACGGCGTAACCCCTGGGCCATAACAGCAATCACGCCGCCAATACCCGCAGCGGGATGTAAGGCCCCTTCTAGAATGGTTTGCAGAGCGTGGGGAATGGCTGCAGCATCGTGGATTAGAACCGCCACGCTACCCATCACATACAACCCACACATCAGAGGCACCAGCCGTGAAGTAACCTGGGCAATACGGCGCACCCCCCCCACAATGACGATCGCGGTGAGAACCACGAGCACCAAGCCATAGAGCCAATTGGGAATGGGAATAACATGGGCGATCGCACCATAGGACTGATTGACCTGAAACATACTGGAAGCCCCCAGAGAGCTACCAATACAGCAAAGGCAAAAGATCTGGGATAAACCGCTCCCCAGTCGGCCATAACCCAAATTAGCTAGCCCAGTTTTGAGATAACACATAGGCCCCCCGATCACCGTTCCATCAGGGTTAATGGTGCGATACTTTTGCCCTAGGGTACATTCCACAAACTTGCAGTTCATCGAGAGAAAGCCCCCCACCACCATCCAGAGAATAGCTCCCGGTCCCCCCATCTGAATGGCGATCGCAACCCCCGCAATATTGCCTAAACCTACCGTGCCGGATAGAGCCGTCGTCAGGGCCTGCCAGTGGGACACCTCCCCTTCGTCCTGCTCTTCTTCTCCCTCGTATTTGCCGCGCAAAATGGCAAAGGCATGGCCAAATCCCCGCAAATTGATAAAGCCCATGCGGAAACTGGAAAAGACGATCCCCAAGAGCAGCCAGAGCACAATGATGGGTAACTGCCCCCCTAAGGGAAAAAACAGCGCCCCGCTAAACCAGTCAACGCCTGTACTCAGGATTTGAGTAAAGCCCTGCCACAGAGCCGCGATCGATAAAGTCATGATAAAAAAAGTCACAAGATTTGGAGGGCTGAGGCTGTAAACCGCATCAGTAAGCCCACCTCAGGTAATGTAGGTCTTGTGTATCCTACTGATATATTGTGTTACTTTCAATATTTGATGTTATCGATTGATGGATTCTTCCTGATCCAATCTATTAAAATACGCTTGAGAAAGGTTTCATTTTTGGCAATAAAGTTCATTCATAGATTGTCAATAGGTCGTCAATAATTAACCGCTGTCTTACCTGCTAATTGAGAATAAAAAGGTAACTAACTTCAAGCAAAAAATTTGGCTACCAACTTAAGGCGGAAGAGTGCGGCGCTCCGCGCCGCACTCTTCCATGAAATTTTTCTGCTTTCAGTGGAAAGCCAAAAATTTAAGCTATTTTTAAGCATCAAACCATTGCACTAGCACTGCCACCAACAATTTGCCAACCACTTTTGCCTCTATGCCAAACTCTCAGATAGCGATAATCACCGGCAAAGGCATTTCCTAAATACGTACCGCGCAAGAAGATTTGAGCCGACGCAAGTGCAAGGTGTTCGCTCCAAACCCGTATTTCTAATGCTTTAGGCACAAACTCATGAAACCGAGTACCGCCAGTCCGGTGCAACTCTAAATCCATGGATTTCGTTGCCAGTTCACCCGTTGGCCCCACAAAAAGTAGGTCATCGGCAATGAGTCTAGCTAACTCAGATACATCAGAAGCTGACATTGCGGCGTAAAGTTGCGCTTCACACTCACGAATTTGGTTTTCAATTTCTGCAT
The DNA here is from genome assembly GCA_041164445.1 of Cyanobacteriota bacterium. GTDB lineage: Bacteria > Cyanobacteriota > Cyanobacteriia > Prochlorotrichales > Prochlorotrichaceae > JBEAPM01. The sequence goes on along the minus strand of JBEAPM010000242.1, from coordinate 6,499 downwards.
CCATTTCACCACGACAGTTAGCTATCAACTTCAGGCGGAAGAGTGCGGTGCTCCGCGCCACACTCTTCCATTCCAATTTTTTCGCGTTCAGTGGAAAGCCCTACAGTTAAAGTAACTTTTCGGCGGCAGCCCTAGGTCAGTCACAATACCATCAGACTCTGAAGCGAGGACAGGGATTACGATCGTCCCTTGCACATTTTCCGTTAATTTTTGCCGATTTTAGCCAAAACTCCAGATTCTTTACTTTGATTAAAGGTTAGTGCCCTGAAAAAAACTTGAGTGAAGGTTATGGTTAGTATAGATGAGCATTTTGGATCCTTCTGTATATGGCCTCTGATCGCCAAGTCCGCACTTACCTAGCCTGTTGGTTTCAGCTCAACAGGGGGGTAATTTTGCATGAAACAGGAGAACGGCTATGCCCCGAACCGGTTGTCCTGCAATCAAATTACAGTCAAGCCTTTGAAGATTGTTGGACTCGCCTCCTCTCCCGTCAAGGCCAAAATTGCTACCTAGAGGGTACCAATCAAACGATCGCTGAATTGATGTCCGAATCCTGGGACTTTATGGCTTGCCCTCGCTGCACTCTGCCCATTCCAGTGCCCAAATGCCCAGTCCTGCACATTTCATGCCCCTGTGCGGAGCTACATACGTGGCCCAACAACCAACTACCGCTGCCCCGTCAACCCCTCAATAGTCAAAATAGCCTGGGGCACATTTGTGAACGAGTGACGATCGCCAGTCATCACTATCAAGAAGTGATTGAGGACGCAGGTTAATCCAGCTTTTTCAAAGTTTCATTCAAACTGTCGAGAATTTGACTGAGTTCTGACAGCGTAGGATCTTCTCGTTTCTTCTCTCCTTCAGGGGCTTCTGTCTCCTCTGTACGAATATTTTCCAATTTTCGTTTCAATTGTTGGGCGATCGATAGGGCATCTTTGCCGAGACGATCGATTTGTTTTTTCTCGTAAAACTTAAGGGCAGCTCCCCGTAATACCTGCAGTGTAGCTTCCTCCCCATAGCGATTTCGCATAAAACGAACCCGCAGCAGAATGCGATGCTTTTGATAGGAGCGCTCGACTTCTACCTGCTGAGCCCCATGAATTGGAGCAGCCGGGAGTTCAACGATCGTTTTGAGTTCTTGAATGACTTCCTCAAAAACCGGAATGGAAACATGATCTAAAACGGATTGCAAAACCCCACTTTGGCTCCAGAGAATGCGTCCTTCCTGCTCTTGGCGCTCAAGGTAGAGCCGTCCAATGCCTCCGACTAACACTCGGCCTAACAGTTCGGGTAAGAGTAGGCGGGGGGGTAAATTTTTCAGCGCCTCAATGGGAGTGCTTAAGTGATTGACCTTAATATTCAGTTCTGGGGGAGCATTGGGGGGAGGGGGGATAGGAGGTGCAGGAGGGGGGATGTGACGGGGTCGAGCCCCTGAGAATCCTTGAACCGGATCAGTCGCCTCTGCCTGTGCAGAAGTAGCGGTGGTAGAAATGGGAAAGAGGGGCGGAGCATCGGGATGCTCATTGACATGGGGATTATCTTCTAAAATGAAGGTATCGGTGAGAATGAAAGTGTCTCGTTCCGTAACAAAAACCTCCGGCTTTTGCCGTTGATGAGACACGGGCTTTTTGACTTCCGCACCCCTAGGAGAAGGAGGCTGAGGCTCTGGCGGGGACTTTTTCTTGTGATCGACATAATTCAGATATGCCGAAAGCATCGTTTGATGTAACTTAGGCGTAATTTGCGTGGGAAGAATGACACAGCTAATCGAACCTAAAAGCTGTTGGATATAGTCCAAAGCAGAAGGATCTGCAACGGAAACCATCCCCAAGTTTAAAACCTCACCTTGAAACGAAAGGGGCAAGACCTGGTGATATAGACATGCTTCAAATGGCAGCAGGGTCTCCATCATCCGAAACATCTGTTCTAGGTTGACTAAGCCCTTGATTTCGGGAGGAATACTATCAGAGGAAAGGAGATCAGGAGGGAGCATAGTAGCCAATTGAACTACAGCAGATGTTTCAACGGCACTATAGGAAACCGTACCGTCTCTTCTGTCGCTATCTTAAACTTATTTTTGGCAGAACGGCTACCAACTTAAGGCGGAAGAGTACGGCGCTCCGCGCTGCACTCTTCCCGTCAATTTTTTCGCTTTCAGTGAAAAGTCGGCAGAACAGACCGGACTGTATTCAGAAAGCATAAGCTCATGGAAGGTGAGACTATTAGGCTATTCATCTTTTTGAATCAAACTCAGGTCAGTTCTTTGATTTTTTCCCCAGAGGACACCGGGCAAAAATTAAACATTTTGCCTGAGTACCCACGGGGGCGGCTGCGCTGCTCGCCACCATTAATTGCGCTTCCCTCAGGCTATCCGATCGCTTCTCAACTCCATTAACTAAATCACTTTGGGGAATCACCTTGGGCAATCTCTGATTCACAATGACACCACTCGCTCCAACTGCCGGGATAAAGTTTAGCCTGGGGAAAGCCCCCTAAGGCTAAGGACAAGAGGTTTACACAGGCCGTAACACCAGAGCCGCAATAGACCACGATCGTCTCCTTATCCTCAGTTCCCTTGTCTTGGGTTTGCTTACGGGAGGTTTCCTGGTCTGGGGAGTGGGATTCTGCTAATTTTGCAGGCCAATAGGACTGGTGAAAGGTGAGGGGTTGGGCCAAGCCTTGGTCAGTGGTCACCGCCTGCCAACAGGCATTAATGGCTCCGGGAATATGACCTGCCACGGGATCAATGGGCTCCACTTCACCTCGATAGCGGGGTGCTTCGCGGGAATCGATCAAGGTGAGGTGAGATTGCGATCGTGGTTGCGGCAAGAGTGCTTTCAGACTCAAACGATCGATACTCATCTCCGAGCGCACCTGAGGAACAAAGCGACCGGGAGCAGGTTGGGGAATGTGGCTGGAGAGGGGATATCCTTGGGCTTGCCAGGCGGCTAATCCTCCATCTAAAACAGCAACCCGATCGTGTCCGAGATAGCGGAGTAGCCACCAAAGCCGGGCCGCAAAAGCAAAGCGAGAATCATCATAGGCCACCACCAACGTTTCCTGAAAGTTGACCCCGATCGTCGCTAATTTTTCGGCTAAGGCTTCCACCTCCGGCAGGGGATGACGACCCCGATCGGGACTGGGGGGGCTGGATAAGTCTTGGTTTAAGTCCAGGTAAACTGCTCCGGGAAGGTGCTCCTGGGCATACAGCGATCGGCCTTGGTGGGGATCCGCTAAAGAAAAACGACAATCCACAATGACGATGCTCTGCGATTGTACTGGCACCGCATTCTGAGCATTCTGATCGATCTGATCCAAAGGAGTCGGGTGTTGCGCTTGCAACTGATCCCACAACCAGGACACCGAAACGAGGGGAGACGGGGGAGAGAACATAGGGAACCGGACACTCTTATTTCAAAATAGGTTGCGTTTGCCGTCAGATTTAAGGTGGAAGCGTGCGGTGCTCCGCGCTCGTCCATTCAATTTTTTCGCGTTGAGTAGAAAGCCTAAGGGAGAACCTGACGAAAGTAGAGGGGAGCTTTGACGTTTTTAACCTTAGCTTCTAAACGATCGCTCCAACGCCAAGCCCCAAATAAATCCTGAGGAATGTTCCCCAGCAGTTGATAAGCGGTTTCCATCACCAAAATTTCTTGAAACCCCGCAACCCCCTGCAGACGTGCCGTATTATTCATATCCTGCCCAAAAGCCGTGAAATCATGATTGGGGCCAAAGGTTCCCACCATCACAGGGCCAAAATTGACCCCGGTGGCCACGCCAAACCCCGGAATGAGATCGCTTTGGCGAACCTTATCCACCAATGAACCCGTCAGGTTGGCAGTATAGGACTGGATCGCCAGAGCCGCTTGAATCGCCCTAGCCACCTTTACTGCATCAGAATCATCGGCAAAGGGGGTGCCAAACAAACCAATGATGCAATCCCCCACCATTTTGTCAAAGACCCCTTGGTAATCGAACAGAATTTGCACCACCCCCTGCGACCAATAATCAATTAGGGCTCCGACCTCTGCGGGTGTATCGAGAATCTGCTCACTGATGGTGGTGAAAGAGGTAATGTCGGTGTAGAGCATGGCTACATTTTGCAACCGAGGAGACAGATAGGTCTGTTGATAGTCCTCTACGGACAAGAGCCGAGACACATGATTAGAGGAGAAAAAAGCCTGCAAATAGCGCCGATCCTTGTGATAGTCCACCAGTCGTTGCCCGAGGTTATTCGCCAATTGCTCTAGCAATTCCTGATGTTCCGAGGGATTGGCGGACAGGGGGGCTACGCCACAGACGAGGCCTTGATGATCCCGATCCCAGAGACCAATATCGATGGAGATGGGGCCAATGGGCAGCCCAGTCCATTCTAAGGTTTGCAATAGCTGGTCAGCAGAGGGATGATGAGATTGCTGAAAGAGGTAGCCGAGGGGAGTCGGATCCCCCCGTTGTAACGACTGTAACAGTTTGCCATCCTGATAGGCCCGTAAACAAAGGGGGGCATTGCCTTGGCTGTCTTCCCAGTAGGCAATGATCACTCCAGTTAAATCTGTTTGCTCAAAAATATAGGTTACGGCGGCATCGATCGCTTGGTCGAGAACTCGATTTTGCAACCGTTTTCCTAATTCCAAGACCTGCCGGTGACGAACGCGGGCTCGCCGAAATTCATAAAATAAGTTATTGAGTTCCTGGCCAATAACCTCTAATAAGGCGATCGCACCGGGAGAAGGGGGAGGCTGATCAAAGGATAGGGCTAAAGTGCCGATCGGATGATCCCCTAACGTAATGGGAATGGCGGCCACCACGGGGGTTTGTCCCTCCGCCGACAGAAAGGATGTGGCGGGTTTCTGTAAGACCGATTGTAAGAGGGAGCGATCGTTCCCTAAAAAGAAAGTACTGAAACTTTCCCCCTGCAGATTGGGGGTTTGCTCTAAAACTGAGGCGGGTTCCAGTCCCTCTTGAGAACGGACTGGGGATCCATCGGTGAGGATCAGCCCTAGCCCCCTAGCCGCCAATTTCTCTAAAATCCAGGGGCCTACCTGAGCCATCGTACTTTCCACCGTGGAACCGGAACATTGGCTTTGCCCCAGTTGCAAATCTAAGCCGTGGGCCAATTGCCAAACAATCTCAGCATCTTGTCCTTGTAGATCTAAAAGTGAAGGAGACGAGATCATGAGTGATTCCCTGCGAGGAGAGTGGTAAAAATATCTTACTGGAAAGCACGCCCTGAGAAAGGGACAGGTACGGTATGGAACGCTTATGCAACATTTAAAGATCATTGCCCAAGCGATCGATCGCGGGGATTATGCCCAGGCTTTGGCCAGTCTCAAGGTCTTCCTGCAGCAAAACCCAGAGGATCCCTGGGGAAAGTTTTACCTGGGACGACTGCAAGAAGCCCAGCATCACCTCAGACCAGCGGAGGATCTCTACAGCCAAGTTTTAAAGGAAACCACCCAGGTCAAGTTGATCAACTTGGCCCGTCAAGGCATTCAACGGGTCAAAAACCAGGAACAACAAGCCCATCAAGAGGCGATCGCGGCGGCGATGAGCGAGGCCGGTCAGCAGGCAATGGGCTGCTTAGTTTTGGAACCCATGGACAATCTCCAAAAGTCTAAAGTAGTACCTGAATTTGCGCGGCTGATGCACCTAGAACCCTACACCGCTCGGCTCCATTTGCCCACTCGCATTTGGCGACTCTATCGCACAGGGGCGTTGGGAGAATTAACGGTATATCAACGATCGCTCCAGAACATTGGCGTTGCTGCCTTTTGTGTGAGTCTCCGCACGATCGAATCCATTCCCATTTTTCAGATTAAAGCTCTAGAAGTGATTGGGGAAATGATTAGGTTTAATGGCTATCGGTCAGATAAAAATGGAGAAATTTTAGAACTACATTTCCAGGATATTCAACAATGGGTCGAGGGATTGTTGCCTATTTTTGAACAAGTTGTCGATCAGGGGCCTTGGCGTAAAGTTATACACAAAGAGAAAATACAGGATTATGCCCATCTGATCGATTTGCATTGCCCCGATCGCAATCTTATTTTGAGACTCTGCGATCGCAAGTATCTGTTTCCATCTCCGAAACGTTCCGGTACGGCACGAGAACAATTACAGACCCTTACCCATCGCCAGCGCTGGACTGAACTGATCACGCCCCTCAAACAAGCTTTACCCCATGTCAATAAACATTCAGAGTTTAATCTTTTTGCCGAAGCAGCCTTTGATCAGGATCTGTTTCTACAAAAGATTTCACCGCAAATTGATCTCTTACGCCGGGAAGATAGTCCCTGGGATCGAGCGTTTCATCTATACAGTATTTTGCATTGGCTCAGCCGCGATCGAGGGCTACCCACTTAAGGCGGAAGAGTACAACGTGCTGCGCTCTTTTATTCAATTTTTCGCTTTCAGTGACAAGCCCAATCAAGCAACGAAATGCTTTTAAAATTACAGGCACCAAAAATCCGATCCCCATTGGGCTTCGATCGCGGCGGCACCC
>JBEAPM010000241.1:0-4751 GCA_041164445.1 Cyanobacteriota bacterium | reverse complement strand
CAGTGAAGATGGACAGATTCTACGCTGGCGGTTTCCCGACGGTGAGGCATTGGGCTCCCTCGGCAAAATGAGTAGTGCCTTAGAATGCTTAGCCATTAGTCCCGACGGAGAACATCTCATTGCCGGATGTAGTGATGGTACGCTGCGGGTTTGGCATCTCGCTTCCGGCAACGCACTCTATGTTCTGGAAGCCCACACGGGCCCACTGACGGCTTTAACCGTTACAGTGGATGGGCAAACGATTATTAGTGGCGGTGCAGACGGACGCTTAAAACTGTGGTATCTGCCCACGGGCCAAGCCTGGGGCAACTTGGCAGAACCAGTGGATGCTATTTTAGACCTACGGTATTGTCCCCATCGCAAACACTTAATGAGTACCCATCCGGGAGGACAGATCCAAATCTGGGATGAAGTCAGGCGGTAAAGTAGTTCAACTTTTTAATCAACAAGAGCATAATGATATTGCTTCAGTTTACGGTGTTGTCACCAGTGGAACAACTTGGCGTTTTCTCCAACTAACTGACCAAGATGTTTACATTGACCTCAGTGAATATCACATTAAAACCGAACTTTCCACTATTCTCGGGATTTTACTTCAAGCTCTAGAATAAACTAACTCAAAACTCAAAATTCAAAATTCAGGCTTTCCACTGAAAGCGAGAAAATTTAAGGGAAGAGTACGGCGCGAAGCACCGCACTCTTCCGCCTTAAGTTGATACCCAAAATTAAAAACTCATAACTGAAAAAGCCCTATGGTTAAAATTATTTCTCGCAAGCGTTTAGGCGTTCAACCCGTTTACGATATTGGTCTAGCCCAGGATCATAATTTTCTCCTTGCTAACCAAACGATCGCTTCCAACTGTTTTAATAAATCCCATTCCACCGCCTACGGCTATGTCACCTTTCAAACCGCATACCTCAAGGCCAATTATCCTGTGGAATATATGGCCGCCTTGCTCACCGTTAACAGCGGCGTTCAGGAAAAAGTCCAGAAATATATCGCCAACTGCCAAAGTATGGGCATCAAGGTGGAACTTCCCGATATTAATCGATCGGGTTTGGACTTTACCCCCATTGGCGATCGTATTTTATTTGGGCTTAACGCCATTCGCAACGTCGGCCAAGGCGCGATCGAATCCATCCTCAAAGTTCGATCCGAAGGAGGTCCCTTTGAGTCCTTAGGGGATTTATGCGATCGTCTAGACTCCAAACTCCTCAATCGTCGCACCTTAGAAGCCTTAGTCTTATCGGGTTCCTTAGATATCTTTAATACCAACCGACGACAACTCATGGAAGATCTCCCCCTTGTAGTGGAGTGGGCCAGTTCCCGATCGAAGGATCGCCAGAGTGGGCAAGGTAGTTTATTTGATCTCTTTGACAGTAGTGCCACTGTTGCAACGGGAGGATTTGAAACCGCCCCCAAAGCCCCCCCCGTTGAGGACTTTCCGCCGCAAGATAAACTGCGTATGGAGAAAGAACTACTAGGGTTCTACATTTCTGACCATCCCCTAAAAGGAGTTCAGGAAGCAGCGCGGGTTCTAGCTCCAGTGAGTTTAGAACTTCTTGAAAATTATGCCGATCGGGGTACCGTCAGTGCCATTGTCATGCTCTCGGAGGTGAAAGTCCGCACCACCAAGAAAGGGGACAAAATGGCCATGTTGCGCTTAGAAGATCTCACCGCCCAAATCGATGCAGTGGTTTTTCCCAAATCCTTTGAACGCCTTGAACCGCTCTTAGCCACCGATGCTCGCTTAATGGTGTGGGGCAAAGTCGATCGTCGGGATGAAATGGTACAACTGATTATTGATGATGCTGAACCCATTGATGAAGTCAAAATTGTTCTAGTTGAGATGGACGTTGAACGGGCCAAGAATATTCAGGAGCAGCATCAACTCAAAGAAATTTTACTGCGCCATCGCGGTGAGGAACATAAAGCCAAAATCCCCATTGTAGCGATCGTTCAATCCACTCAACATCGTCATTTTGTTCGCTTAGGATCTCAGTTTCGTGTTCAAGACTCAGAGGCAACAGTAGCCGCCTTAATGCAACAGCAGTTTCAAGCCCGCACCACTACATTGTTACAAGGTTAAATAAGCAAAACATCTGCTACTGGGCACGTCGATTCATTTTAGTGGATGATTAAGCTATCCACTAAACCCCTAACTACTGCCTCACAAAAGGAACTGCATTTTGAGATTTTCGAGGTAAGCGACCTGTATTTCACGTATTGCGCTCAAATACTCAATATATAGACAATAAGTGTTACTTCTAATTAATCCCCTCGGATCTGAAGCAATCCGGTAAAGCATCGACCTCTCAAAATTGGTTTACTTTTTGTAATATTTTAGTTCAAATAGAAGGTCGTCTTAACAAATAATTAAGATTTTAGATATTGACGATCGTGCTTCAGTGTGTGATCAAGTCTGTTTTTGCTTAAAAATATTAAGAACGATCGCTTGTTGTAGATGGTATGAACAATTCGGAGTATTTTAGTAAAGATTAGCTATACCCTGGCTTTAGCTAGTTGCAGCAAGTCATCGGGGTTATCGTCTCCTCTGAGCACATTTAAAGGATGATGTTTGGCTGCCGGTATTAATGTCTTGCTGTACCTACCAATTTTGGCAGTAAGTTAGCTATGCAAACCTTTAGGAGGAAAAATAGAGGTCATGGCAACAATTAACGTTGATATTTTTACTGATGAGAATGATGGCGTTGGCGTTGGCGGTATATCTCTTCGGGACGCCATCATTGAAGCAAACACCAATGCAGATGCTGTAGATACTATTAATTTACCTGCAGGAACCTATATTCTTACCCTTGCTGGCAGTAATGAAGATGCCAGCGCAACGGGGGATCTGGATATTACGAACGGTACTATCACGATCGTTGGGGCCGGTTCAGGCACCACTACAATCAATGCAGGGGGGATCGATCGGGTCTTCCAGGTGCTCGGTGGATCAAACCTGACCATTTCTGGGGTCACCGTTACGGGAGGAGTTACTCCCAGTCTCAATCCCTTCACCGGAGATTTAGGTGGAGGAATTTACGTACAAGATGGGACTCTAATTGCCAATAGTATTGTCGTAGATGCTAACCAGGCAACCAATGGCGGTGGTATTTTCCTAGGGTCTGTTGATTTCAATACCTTCACCTTTTTCCCTGGAACTGCAACCATTTCAAACAGTACCATTTCTAATAACTCTTCAACCTTTGATGCGGGTGGTATCTCTTCTTTATTTGGGAGTAGCCTAACCCTCACTAATTCTACTGTCAGTGGTAATACCGCCGATCGTGATGCAGGGGGGATTGGTGTTGCCTTTGGCGGTTCCGTAACCCTGGAAAATGCGACCATCACCGGAAATGCTGCCCTGGGAGCCGTTCCAGTTGGTACCTATGGTGTTGGTGGTGGGGTTCACGTTAATGATGGGACAGCAACCATTAGTAACAGCACCATTGAAAATAACACAGCCCTAAATGCTGGCGGTGGTCTTGCGATCGGGGGGAGTGATCCTTCAGGTCAAGGAAATCCGGCCCCAGTGGCTGTGAGTCTGACCAATGCAACGTTCACGGGAAATACTGCAAACAGCAGTAGTAATGGAATTGCCTTGCTGTCTAATACCACTGTGACGGGTGCTCCGCAGGATGCCATTAGTACCATTGATAACTCCACCCTTTCTTCCGCATCCTTTACCAGTCCTACTCTTTCCTCGATCGATAAATATGGGGATGCTGAAGCAGCGATTAGCTTTGCCTTAACAGACTTCACTGCAAAATTAGTGGATGTGGCAGTCTTCCCAGGCCCTGCATTCCAAGATGCGGATGGAGATGCCTTAGCCTCCCTCACGATCGTCAGCTTGCCCACGAATGGCACCCTAACCCTTTCGGGTGTTGCTGTCAGTATTGGTACTGCAATTGCTGCTGCTCGACCAGTATCTAAATCGCCCGAAAGACTTCCTTTCGGGTGTTGCTGTCAGTATTGGTACTGCAATTGCTGCCGCAGATATTGCTAACTTGGTTTATACCAGCAATGCCGATTTTGGTGGAGTTGATAGCTTCCAAGTTACGGCTTCCGATGGCACCTATGATTCAGCGCCTGCCGATGTTGATGTCTTTGTGAACGCTCCCGAAGGCATTGAAGCAACCCTATTGCGTACCTTTGACTTTAACAGTGCCGATGGCTTAACCTTTAACCCCACCACAGGCACCATCTTTGCGTCCGATTCCTATCGTCAGGTTGCCAATAATCCTAACACTGTAGTGTGGGCATTACGGGAAATTAATGCCACAACCGGTGCCGAAATTCGAGCTGTGGCTGAATCCGAGGACGATCTTCTCGGTGCCGCTGTACTCAATGTGGACATTGATCCCAATACGGTGGATGAAGGGATCCAGGGGATGGCCGTTGTCCAAGGTACGGGAACGAGCCGGGATGGTAACGTACTGCTCCTGAGTACCCGTGCAGCAAAAATCATTGAAATTGACTACCGCACTGGCGCTCAAGTCACGGCTGCGAATGGTGGCTTCGAGTTTGTTAATCCGTTCATCTTCAGTTCTGTTCCCCCCAGTTCTGTGACGGGGATTTACCACTCGATCGTTAATGGTGAAGAAGTCCTCTGGGCTGTGGATTTCCGGGGGCGATCGATCGTCCAATTTGCCAAGGATGGTACTCTCAACCAGGCAGCAAGCATTAATCTCTTTGATGAAATTCCTGATGCAGAACTTCAGGGCATTGTCATTGATCCAGCAACGGG
>JBEAPM010000240.1:0-4663 GCA_041164445.1 Cyanobacteriota bacterium | reverse complement strand
TGTGAACAGTGGGGACAATGAATTTGAGAGGAACTAAAGTATTCTGTGCCATCCAGCGCTATTAGCAGAGTATCTTCAACGGAGCGGAAGCTCTCTAACTGCCCTTGTTGGTCTAATACCTTTGATTAGGATTCAATTGACCTTCTCCTTTTGAGCCGATAATATTGAATTCTGTAACTAAGACTCATCCTACCATAGATCGCTGGGATAGAGATTTCGGGACGGCCTGACCTGTGCCACAATAGAGCGCGATAACCTGCGTTTCATCTGTTCACCGTGGAAAACCCGACAAGCTCCTACACCCCCACCGAGATTGAACCCAAGTGGCAAAGCCAATGGCAAAGCCAGCAACTGGATGCAACCTCGGAGGATACCACTAAGCCCAAATTCTATGCCCTGTCCATGTTTCCCTATCCCTCGGGTAATTTGCACATGGGGCATGTCCGCAACTACACCATTACGGATGTGATTGCACGGGTAAAGCAGATGCAGGGCTTCCGGGTCTTACACCCTATGGGGTGGGATGCCTTTGGCTTACCGGCGGAAAATGCGGCCATCGATCGAGGGATTCATCCAGCACAGTGGACAACGCAAAACATTGCCCAGATGCGTGAGCAACTCAAGCGCTTGGGGTTGTCTTACGACTGGGATCGGGAATTAGCCACCTGTCTGCCAGATTACTATCGGTGGACTCAATGGTTATTTTTACAGTTTTATGATGCGGGGTTGGCCTACCGTCGAGAAGCAGCGGTGAATTGGGATCCCATTGATCAGACCGTATTGGCCAATGAACAGGTAGACGCAGAAGGTCGTTCCTGGCGATCGGGAGCGATCGTAGAGAAAAAGCTCCTCAGCCAGTGGTTTTTGAAAATTACTGCCTATGCGGAAGAACTTTTGCAGGATTTGCAGAAGCTAAAGGGGTGGCCCGATCGGGTGCGGGTGATGCAGGAGAACTGGATTGGGAAGTCTACCGGGGCCAGGGTTGTCTTCCACACAGAGGCGGGGCAAGAGTTGCCGGTATTTACGACCCGACCCGATACTCTTTGGGGCGCTACCTTCATGGTCTTGTCGCCGGAACATCCCCTCGTAGAATCTTTGACCACAGCGGAGCAGAAAGAAGCGGTTGAAACCTACCAAGCGGCGGCGGCGGCCAAGAGTGATATCGATCGTACCGCTGAGGATCGGGAAAAAACCGGAGTTTGGACGGGGAGTTATGCGGTTAATCCCGTTAATAGTGCCAAAGTTCCCATCTGGATTGCGGATTATGTGTTGATGGGTTACGGGACTGGCGCAATTATGGCGGTACCCGCCCACGATCAGCGCGATTTTGAGTTCGCCCGCAAGTTTAATCTCAACGTGAAGGTGGTGGTGCAACCGGAGGGGGAGCAGGAACTACTCAACGGCGAAACCATGACGGAAGCGTGGGCCGGTGAGGGGATTATGGTGCGATCGGGGGCGATCGATGGCACTCCTGCGGGTAAGGGAGCGGGGCAAAGTGTGGCAAAAGCGATCGAGTTTTTGGAAGCGAATGGATTTGGAGAAGCTCAGGCTAATTATCGCCTGCGGGACTGGCTGATTTCTCGGCAGCGGTACTGGGGGGTGCCCATTCCGATGATTCACTGCGAGTCCTGTGGAGTAGTGCCAGTGCCAGAAGCGGATCTGCCGGTGTTGTTGCCGGACAATGTGGAGTTCTCCGGTCGGGGCCCGTCGCCTTTGGCGAAGATGACGGAGTGGGTGGAAGTGGACTGTCCCCTGTGCCAAGGCCCTGCTCGCCGGGAGACGGATACGATGGATACCTTTATTGACTCCTCCTGGTACTTCTTCCGGTTTGCCGATGCCCGCAATGACCAGGCGGCCGTCGATCCCGCCAAAGTCAATCAATGGTTACCGGTAGATCAGTACGTGGGGGGCATTGAACACGCCATTTTGCACCTGCTCTACTCCCGCTTTTTTACCAAAGTCCTCCGCGATCGGGGTTTAGTGAATTGTGATGAACCCTTCACCCGATTGCTGACCCAGGGCATGGTGCAGGGCATGACTTACAAAAATCCCAACACAAATAAGTATGTGCCTGCCGATCAGATTGCTGATCTCAACAACCCTGTAGATCCCAACAGTGGCGATCGTCTGGAAGTGTTCTACGAAAAAATGTCCAAATCCAAGTACAACGGAGTGGATCCCCAAACGGTCTTAGCCAAGTACGGCGCAGACACGGCTCGGATGTTTATTTTGTTCAAAGCCCCCCCGGAAAAGGACTTGGAATGGGATGATGCGGACGTGGAAGGACAGTTCCGTTTTCTCAACCGAGTTTGGCGTTTAGTGATGGATTATTGGGCGGATCGCCCTCAAACTACAACTGCTCCAGCCCTAAACCTTTCTAAGTCCGAGAAAGATCTACGTCGGGCGATCCATATCGCCATTAAAGAAATCAGTGAAGACTTAGAGGGAGATTACCAACTCAACACCGCCGTATCGGAGTTAATGAAACTGAGCAACGCCATCAGTGATGCTCGCAAAGCTTCGGATACCATGATGGCATCGCCCATTTACCAAGAGGGCATTGAAACCCTGGTCAAACTGCTGGCCCCCTTTGCCCCCCACATTACCGAGGAACTTTGGCAACATTTGGGGCACTCCGAATCCATTCACTTGCAACCTTGGCCAGAAAGTGATCCCAGTGCCTTAGTGGTAGATGAAATTACCCTCGTTATTCAGGTTATGGGCAAAACACGGGGCACCATCCAAGTGACAGCCGCCGCAGATAAAGCGACGTTAGAACAACTGGCCCTGGAGTCTGAGGTTGCTCAGCGCTATATTGCTGGAAAAACCATCAAGAAAACGATCGTTGTTCCGGGTAAGTTAGTGAACTTTGTGGTGGTCTAGTCCCGGTCTAAGAGAGCCACGCAGACAAGTCTCGGTTAATAAGGGTTTGTAACTGATTGATGTCATGACGATAGATCTCAATCAGTTGCGATCGCGTTTCTGAATCTAACTTGTTCTTCGTAATATTACCCTTAACTAACTTGTCTCTGAGTTGTTGCCGTTTTTCTAAGGGAAAAACCAATTTCATCACCGCAGCGATCGAAGTCCGAATGGGATTATTTTGGGTCAAGAGTTGGTGTAACCAACGGTTTTGAGGGGTTCCCCCTTCACGACCTCGCTGACTGGTATCGGGAAGAAAATCAGGGCGAACACCAATAAATTTAAACAGATCTTGGAGAAACTGTGTTTGATCCTTAACCAGATCGTCAAATAAGAGAATCTTAATCTGTTCCGTTGAAAAGACTTGGTAAAAGGGGAGTAATTCTTGGTAATAAAATCCTCGAGTAATGTGTTGGGTTTTTGCGGTGATTATCTCAGCAAAGGAACGGCTTTCATGACCATTTCTAATAAACATCTGATAGGAGGAAAAAGCTCGCTCACTGGGATCCCGTAAAATCGCAATGATTTTGACCTCAGGAATCGCATCCTGAATCAGTTGAGCAGACTCTGGATAAGCATAGTAGTTGGTGGAAATTTCTCCTAAAATGGTCTGATCTGGAGCATCTGCAAAGAGGTCAAGATATTCCTGAAGGGTAGAAACACTGCCCCATTTACGGTGGTTTTCTTTCACTTGATCATTCAAAAAAAAGAAGGTTTCTTTCTTAGGGCATAAATATACTTCAGGATGTTGATTGAGATAGTTATGCAAAGATGTGGTGCCACATTTACCTGCGCCGATAATGATAAAGTGAGGGAAACGATCCATTGAAAACCTCCTAAGATCATAAGAAAAGTAAGTAAGAAAGTAGGCTCTCTATCTTTTACGGGGAGTACAACTACCCGACACAATCAATAAAGGTGCCCAAGTTAGAGAGAACTCGGCTCGCTAAATATCTTGATCATAAGCGATCGTGTAGATAGCCCTAAAGAGGGAGGGAATCTGATGCTGTTCATAAACCGGTTGTTCAGCATAAACGCGACCGATAAAGGGAATCAGTTGATCCTGTAATTCATGACTGCTGCGGGTATCTTCACGAGCCGGATGAATTTGTTTTCAGTAACGTTTGGCTTTACATACCGTTAAAAGGTTATGAACTAATAGGCGTTTATGATGACTGGGTTGGGTCAGGGCGGTTTCAAAGGCTTCCATCCAAGATTCCTGAAATTTGGATAGGGTTTGACACTGAAAATAACGATCGCAACTTAGCCTAGCGCGAACTTTATGAAAATGCATTTTCAGATCTTGATCGGTATCCGCAGCCTCCGCGATCGTTAAATACAACTCATCCAGTTCAAGATTTTGACCATTCAAGCGAATTTGATACTGCTCAAAAATAGAACGGATTTCTGGCAGGAGATAATAGGCTTCCTTATGAACTAAACCCGTAACCAGTAGATGGTGATTTTGCTGACTTGCCTCCGCTCTAAATTCACCATTGTGATAGAGCGCATGAAAAATACTTTCTAAATCGGAATAGAAATAATGATCGAGCTTTTTAGTTTGCAAATCCAAATCCACTAAGGCAAAGAGATAGCCAGGGGTTAAATAGGAGTGAGAGGGATTGCGATGATGTAAATGTAACAAGCCAAAGTAGGTCTCAATCACCTTACTTCGATCGCCAGAGTTAATAAATTTTGGTAAGGGTTTTCCCGATCGTTTCCACCAGGTAGGTACACAGGC
>JBEAPM010000239.1:0-2656 GCA_041164445.1 Cyanobacteriota bacterium | reverse complement strand
AAACTCTATTGACGCTGAACTTAACCAGTGCGCTTCAATGTGTACAAGCCGTACTCCCCGGGATGCGCCAGCAAAAATCCGGCCACATTATTAATGTTGCCTCGATCGCTGCTCAGCAAGTGTTTCCGGATTGGGGGGCTTATTGTGTCAGTAAAGCGGCCCTCGCAACGTTATCGAACGCGATCGCGGTGGAAGAGCGGGCCCATGGCATACGAGTCACAACAATTTATCCTGGAGCCGTCAATACGCCGATCTGGGATACCGATACGGTGAGTTCTACCTTCGATCGTAGTCAAATGTTAACCCCTGAAGTTGTGGCCCAGTCCATTCTTCAAGTGGCATTACTCCCCCCGGAAGCGATCGTTGAAGAATTAACCCTGATGCCCAGTGCTGGAGCATTGTAGGGCTAGGGGGATGACCGTTAGAGTCTTGCACTGTCAGGTTTGTTAGATTCTATCTTCAATTTTGAGTTCAGGCTTTTGGCCATTCTGCTCAGGCTTTTAGCCATTATTGTTTTATTTGGAAAGGACTTTCGGATTTATGGATACGACTCAAACGCAAATGCTAAATGGCATGAATACTTCAGAAAATGGACTGCCAGAGAAAGGTAAAAGCGTAACGGTGCTGCCCGATCGTACCTTCTCCAAAGGAACGGCAAAGGTGGAAGTCAGCCAGGAAGAACTGATGAATTCTGTGCGTACTATGCTGCTAGCGGTAGGGGAAGATCCCGATCGAGAAGGCTTACTGAAAACCCCAAAACGAGTAGCTGAAGCCATGCAATTCTTAACCGGTGGCTATCAACAATCGCTGGAAGAATTAGTCAACGGAGCCATTTTTGACGAAGGGCACAATGAAATGGTTCTGGTGCGGGACATTACCGTGTTCAGTCTTTGCGAACATCACATGTTGCCCTTTATGGGTAAGGTTCATGTGGCCTATATTCCCACCCAAAAAGTTGTGGGTCTCAGTAAACTAGCCCGCATTGTCGAAATGTATGCTCGCCGCCTTCAAGTTCAGGAACGGTTAACCCGTCAAATTGCAGAAGCGGTGCAGGAAATTTTGGATCCCCAAGGGGTTGCGGTGGTGATGGAAGCCACTCATATGTGTATGGTGATGCGAGGGGTGCAAAAGCCGGGATCTTGGACGGTCACCAGTGCCATGCTGGGGGTTTTTCAGGAAGATCAACGTACTCGCGATGAATTTCTCAGTTTAATTCGCCATCAACCCTCCTTTATGTTTTAGGGCTTTCCACTGAAAGCGAAAAAATGTAAGGGAAGAGGCTGCTAGCCTGATTTAGATTCTCGGCGCAAGGCAGGAGAGTCTTAGCAGGGGATGCTCCCGTTTATCGTTTTAGCTTTGAGCACCAAGCCTATCCACTTTTCCTGATGAATACCTGGATCTATCACACACAGGAACTGGCGAATCACTGGGTTTCCAGTCAGTTACTCCATTTAACCCCCTTGAGTCTTCTCATTTTGCTAACGGCGGGTTTGATGACGAGCTTGACCCCCTGCATGATTTCAATGTTGCCGATCACGTTGGGATATTTAGGGGGATATACCCCCACTGACGGTAACCATCCCCGCTGGCAAGGTTTCATCCAGTCCCTCTGGTTTGCCCTAGGCCTGGCAACCACCTTGGCGGGGTTAGGAATCCTGGCAACGATCGTGGGTCGGGTCTATGGCCAAGTGGGGTGGGGCGTTTCCTTAATCGTCAGTGGCATTGCGATCGTGATGGGGCTGAATCTTTTAGAGTTGCTGCCGCTCCAGTTTCCCCAATGGGGGACTCAGGACTGGATTCCCCGTCAATGGCCCCGCAGTGTCCGCTCCTATGGTTTAGGCTTAACCTTTGGTTTAGTGGCTTCTCCCTGTAGTACACCCGTCCTTGCAACGTTACTGGCTTGGATTTCCACAACCCAGGATCCGCTCCTCGGGGCGGGACTGTTACTTGCCTATGGAATCGGTTATGTGTCGCCCCTGATTATTGCCGGTACCTTTATCAGTAATCTCAAAACCATTTTATCGATCCGTCAATGGTCTGGTTGGATTAACCCAACCAGTGGAGCACTGCTGTTAGGATTTGGGGTCTTTTCGTTGTTAACCCGCATCTTTTAAGGGGTACCTACCTCGAAAAATTAAAAATTTTGCCGTAGTCCCCATGGCAGCAAAATTGAGCGAGGGATCCAAACGGCTTTGTCCCTCGCTCCTCAGAAATTCCTTACAAGAGGCGGAAAATGAAGCTGTAGCGATAGCTTTGACCTGGATTAGCCAGCACACTAAAGATGGCAATGATGGGTGCAATCAGACTAAATAAGCCGACAATTCCTAAAATCACAAAACCAATGAGCACCACCGTTAAAATGGCACCAATAATGCCCCAAATAAAGACCGAAAGCTGAAAGTTTAGGGCTTCTTTGGCATTGGACTTCACCACTGGATCACTGGACAGAAAAAAAATTCCCAGGGGAATGCCAATCGAAACGATCGTAGCACTGAAAAAACAGGCTCCGTGGCACAGAGCGGAGAGGATCTTACGGGTATCGGTGGTATCGGTGTCGTGGTAACTCATGGCAGCGGTTTTTGAGTGGTTTCGCAATGGTCAACTTTGTCTTGTAGTAAACTGGTGTACAGCAATCCTAAATGGGTTGTGTGGTGTG
>JBEAPM010000238.1:0-5248 GCA_041164445.1 Cyanobacteriota bacterium | reverse complement strand
TGATCGCTTTATTGCTGCCACTGCCGTTTATTACAACCTAACTCTTGTAACTGTGGATCACCACTTGATCTCTGCTTCTTGCCTAAACACTTTAAGCTAAAGATTTTATTTTATACTTCATAATAGTCCGTAGCGACGATTCGGCCATTGATGTGCAAATTCACGAAAAACAATAAAAGAATCTCAAACTTTACCCAGCATCAACCATGACCACTACCCTCAGCCTGCCATCGATCGAACCCAGGGGAGAAAACCGGGTGATCTTTCATGACCTTAACTGGAGTGCTTACCAGCAAATTCTCCACGCCCTACCGGGGAATAGAGCAGCACGGCTCACCTACGATCGCGGTACCCTTGAAATCACCATGCCCTCAGAACTTCATGAATTTTCCGGTGAACTCATTGCCCTCTTTATTCGCATCCTTGTGATCGAACTGGGTCTGAAGATCAAAACGATGGGCTCGACCACCCTCGATCGGGAAGATCTAAATCGAGGGTCTGAACCAGACAAAGCCTTTTATATTCAAAATCAACCTGCTGTTGCAGGGCGCAGGGTTGACCTCTCGAAGGATCCCCCCCCTGATTTAGTGGTGGAAGTGGAGATTAGCCACAGCGATATTGACAAGTTGAAACTCTATGCAGCGATGGGTGTTCCAGAATTCTGGCGCTACAATGGCAAAATCCTACGAATTTATCAGCTTCAGGGGGGACTCTATCACGAAGTTGAACAGAGTCCCACGTTTCCCCAGGTTCCCAAAATCAGACTTTATCAATTTCTGAGCGAGGGCCAAGCGGATGAAATTGCAGCCGAACACACCTTGAGGAATTGGCTACGATCGCTCTAGGGGCGTTTAGGTAGAGGCGTTTAGGCTACAGACTACAAATGTCCTGTTTCCAGGAGTGCGTCCTGATATTTAACCCAAATTTTTAATCTGGGAGTAGGATTTTCCCAATTTTGTCCTACACTTTGCTCAGTTGCGTAATCCCATAAATAAAGGGGGAAGGGTGTCTGATCTGCAACAGGTATTTGCACGGTTACAGGAACAGGTCGATCGCATTATTGTCGGTCAGGAAGCGATCGTTCATCAATTAATAGTGGCGGCCCTCACGGGGGGACACGTCATTCTCGAAGGTGTACCCGGTACGGGAAAAACCCTACTCGTCAACGTTTTGGCCCAGTTATTCCAGGCACAGTTTCGGCGGATTCAATTAACCCCCGATGTCTTACCCTCGGATATTTTGGGCACCAATATCTTTGACTTTCAGACCAAAAGCTTCACCCTCAAGCAGGGACCTGTCTTTACGGAAATCTTACTGGCGGACGAAATTAACCGAACGCCGCCCAAAACCCAATCTGCCCTCCTCGAAGCCATGCAGGAAGGCCAGGTGACTTTAGATGGTCAGAGCTTAGCCCTGCCCAACTTTTTCTGGGTCGTGGCAACCCAAAACCCCTTGGAATTTGAAGGAACCTACCCCTTACCGGAAGCCCAACTCGATCGCTTCTTGTTCAAATTAGCCGTCAACTATCCCGAAAAAGCCGCAGAGCGGCAAATGTTACTCAATGCCCAGAGCAACGGACAAAGTAGCCTCGGATCCGCTCCTGTAGACATTCCTCCCCTGGCGAGCACCGCCGATCTCCTGGCCGCCCGCACCGCGATCCGCCAGATCACCGTGCAAAATCCCTTAATTGAGTATTTATTGAATCTAGTGGAGCGCAGTCGCCAGCACCCAGACCTACTCTTAGGAGCCTCCCCCCGTGCAGCGGTGGCCTGGTTGGAAGCCGCCAAAACCCAAGCATGGCTAGAGCGCCGATCTTATTTAACCCCCGATGACCTCAAAGCGATCGCCTTGCCCTTGCTGCGCCATCGCTTGATCCTTCGCCCGGAAGCTCAATTGGATGGTCTAAATACCGACAGCATTATTGCGGGGATTCTCAGCCAAGTTCCGGTTCCCCGTTAAAAAACGATCGCCTTCAAGTAGGTCTTAATACAACTCTGACTGCACCTGCTCTAAGGGCACAAAGCACTCCTCCGGCAGTAAAATGGGGCGCTTACCAAAAATCAACTTACCCCGATAATTATAGCGGTTGAGAGCCACCCCCACCGGGCGCTGGGTCATTTCGGGATGGGCCTCATAAAATTGGCGATAAATTTGCCGGGCTGCCCTCACGATCGCCGGGTCAATGAGGGACGGCAGGGGAATCTGGCCGGAATCTGCGGCTGCACCGGCTGAGTAAAAGTCCGTATGGGCAAATTGCCTAGAATTGGACGGCCTTGGATTAGACATTGATGTCTGAGGTGAGTAGACCACGTTCCCCTAAACTCCCCGTAGATTAGTCCCCCTTAGTTTAGAGACATTTGTCCGATCGTCAAGCAATTCTTTGAGAACAGCTAACAACTTCAGACGGAAACAGAGTGCCGCACGCTTTCATTCAATTTTTTCGCCTTGAGTGGAAAGCCTTGAGAACGTGCCAGACTCACTCATTTTGCCCTGATTTTGTGCCAGGCTTGAGGCAGGCGCAGAGGAGTCTGGCAGGAAACGCCTCTGCTAATCCTTTTGGCGGATCGTTTTAGCGAATCGGGTTTGCCTTCAGTTACCAGTCCCTTCTTGCAGGGTTTCCAGACTATCCAGAGCAGGAGTCAGGCTAGACTCCTCACCAAGATCGAGGCGCAATAGGGTTTCAGAATCAGTCTCTGCTGAATTTAGCTCCGGCGCGATCGTCTCCGACGCTTCAGGCTCATCCACCGCCAGGCTAGGAGGCTGATAGCCCTGATTCCGCAACTGTTCCAGTTGGCGACTGCGGAAATCCAAAAATTCCGTATTTAGGTTTTCTTGCTGGCGCTGGAAAAAGCTAAAGGGATCTTCTCGGGAAAAATTAGCTTGATGAATGATATCGAGGGGGCTGAAACCGTTGCCCTCCGTCGAATCAAAAATATCAACGGTCTTTTCGTCAAAGGTGCTAGTTGGGCTGGTTTGTGCCAGGCTCAGGGGAGCCCAAAGCCCTGCACAAAGGGTCATAACACTGACCAGCGTAAGGTTAAGCTTAGAACACCAAGTCATGGGGCTACTCCATTCTGGGATAAGGTATAACAGGGTTAATCGGAATGCTCACTTATTTTAGCTTGTTCAGCTATGAGTTCAGATATTAGCTATTGGCTGGCGGAAGTGGAATCGTTGCAAAAAGAGTTGCAGGAAGCTCAAAAGCAACGGGATCAAGCCTATCAGGATAGTTATAATTGGCGGCAACGGTATGAGACTGAAGCGCTACAACGCCGTCGTGAGATCCAACAACTTCAAACGGAAATCCAAACTCTCAAGAAAACGATCGCTCAATTACAGACCCAGGCAGACCTAGCACCAACGGATGAACCGATCGCTGAACTGCCGCCAGAGTGGCTAGCAGACAGCATCAGCATTTCAGATTTACAAGAGCAACTGCAAAGCCTCTGGCAAGAACGGGATCGTTATCGTAAAGCCCTAGGAGAAGAGCGCCGTGCCCACGGCCAAACTCGGCAAAACTTAACCCTTGCCCTCGGGGATGCCGTTGATCAACTCAAACGCCTCCGGGCAGAAACAGATCCCCAAGAGACTGTTTTAGAGAACTGATTTTGGCCTCCACCTTAAGGCGGAAACCGATCGAGACCGATCGACCTGGAAATGTATATACATAAGGCTTCCCTCGATTCACAGTGGCGAGCGAAAAAGCCACCGGACAGCAACCCTGCCACGGCCGAGAAAGAGGAACCCAGTTTTGGATTGTTCGATTGTTCGAGGTACCCTTGGAAATAATGGTTAAGGGTGTGTTACATTTTCTAAGGATTGCACTTCATAACTCATAAGCATTTGGCCTCATGTTCACCAAGGAAGTTCAGAATTCTCCTGTCTATAAATGGTTTAACGATCGTTTAGAGATTCAAGCAATCTCCGACGACATCTCCAGCAAGTACGTGCCCCCTCACGTCAATATTTTTTACTGCTTAGGCGGTATTACCCTCGTGTGCTTCCTCATCCAGTTTGCCACAGGGTTTGCCATGACCTTTTACTACAAGCCCTCCGTTACGGAAGCCTTTAACTCCGTTCAGTACATCATGAACGAAGTTAGCTTTGGCTGGCTGATTCGGTCTATCCACCGTTGGTCTGCCAGCATGATGGTACTCATGATGATCCTTCATGTGTTCCGGGTATACCTGACTGGCGGTTTCAAGAAACCTCGGGAATTAACCTGGGTGACCGGCGTTGTCATGGCGGTGATTACCGTCAGCTTTGGGGTAACCGGTTATTCCTTACCCTGGGATCAGGTCGGTTACTGGGCGGTCAAAATCGTCTCCGGTGTACCAGAAGCCATTCCCGTTGTTGGTCCCTTAATGGTGGAACTGATTCGGGGAAGTGCCAGTGTTGGTCAAGCCACCTTGACCCGTTTTTACAGCCTGCATACCTTTGTATTGCCTTGGTTGATTGCCGTCTTCATGCTGGCCCACTTCTTAATGATTCGCAAACAAGGCATCTCCGGTCCCTTGTAAACCTTTGCTGAATCCTGCATTATGGGGCTAATGTTTTTCTTGAACTCTCCCTGTGAGAGCAGACTGCGTTAGTTCCTTCTTTTCGATCCGATCAAATTGCATTTCTGGAGATCAGTTTTTACTATGTCTGTCATGAAAAAGCCGGATCTTAGCGATCCGATTCTCCTGGAGAAATTAGCGAAGGGAGAAGGTCACAATTACTACGGAGAGCCCGCCTGGCCCAACGACCTGCTTTATACCTTCCCAGTGGTTATCTTGGGAACCTTAGCCTGTGTCGTTGGTTTAGCCGTTTTGGATCCTGCCATGATGGGTGAACCCTCCGATCCCTTTGCCACGCCATTAGAAATTCTGCCCGAGTGGTACCTCTACCCTGTATTCCAAATCCTGCGGGTGGTTCCAAACAAACTCCTGGGGATTTTAATGCAAATGGCGATTCCCGCCGGTCTGATGTTGATTCCTTTTATTGAAAGCGTTAATAAGTTCCAGAATCCGTTCCGTCGTCCTCTGGCCACCAGCGTTTTCATCTTTGGAACCTTAGTCACCCTTTGGCTGGGAATTGGTGCTGCTTTACCCATCGATAAGTCTTTGACCCTAGGCTTGTTCTAAGCTGAAAGGTTATCTGATTAAGGCTTTCTTAAAAAAAAGAGCTAGAAACTAGCTCTTTTTTTTACCCAAACCTATTACCGGCTTTCCACTGAAAGCGAAAAAATTTAATGGAATAGTGGGGG
>JBEAPM010000237.1:0-5883 GCA_041164445.1 Cyanobacteriota bacterium | reverse complement strand
GCCAGTACCTAGAAACTTCAAATCAATTCTTTAGTGCCCATCCTGGACTTTTCCAGGTCAAAAGCTGAGGTAAAACGGCATTGCGGTTGACCTATTTTCCAGCAGCATTTCATCCCTAAGGGATAACAGCCACAGCCCCGCGTAAGATTCCAGTATCAAGCTTCAAGTTCTAGAAATTTTTCAACCCTTCAAGGGAAGCTCTAAACATTGAGCAAGCAAGGTGGAAGAGTGCTGCACTCTTCCATTCAGTTTTTTAGCTTTCAGTGAAAAACCAAACATTCAAAATCTAGTCCTAGGGCGCGCCATCCATCAAGTCCAGAACCCTGCTGTATCGACATTTGCCACGCTATTTCAGGGTTACCGTTAGGGCTGAAATAGTCATCAACTTGAATAGTTGCAGGAACTTGAGAGGACGATCGTTTGTGAATAATCCCGATTTGCTGGTGGCGATCTATCAATATGGAAACTTGACCGAAGCATTAGTATGGTTTGGGTTTTGCCTTCGTTTTCTCATCAAAAGTACAAGATCTTGCCGCCGCAACCGGCTGGATCAATGCCAACGGGATCGGTGGACAGCGTTTGCCTTTTTCGCGTTTGGGTGTTCAGATTTAGTGGAAATGCAAACCTTCGCTTGGTGGAGACCCTGGTGGCTCTTACTCTGGAAAGTGAGTGGCGCGATCGCCTTATTGGGCTTACTGCTTCAACAGTATTTTACGACCCATGTAAGGGCTGCGCGGCAGGCTAAAACCTCCCCCTTGGGCAGACTCAGTTTACGAGCTTGGCGGCGGCTGCGTCATCCCCCTGCCCCAAGACCGTCAGCCCACCGCAGGTTTAGGTCTCGCTAACTTGTGCCAGGGTGGTTTGAATGGCTTGGCGTTGGCTCTGATCGTAGCCCCAGCGATCGAGAAAGGTGGCATAGGTTCCCTCACCCGTTGCGAGGCTGGCTAAAAGTGCCGATCGCTCTTGGTCAAAGGGCTGAACTCCCCGGGGATGCAGTAAGCGCAGGAGCTTGACCGATCGGCTTTGCACCTGGAGGGATCCGGCTTTGTTCAAGGCATCCCCCTGGCGATCGTGGTGAATTATCATGGCTGTAGACATCGCTACATTTTTGACCAGGACGGCTGCAATCTGGGCCGCATTGTCCTCAAAGGCCTGGAGAAAGGCCTCCGGCACGGTTTCCCCTAGGGCGGTTTCTTCGCTTAAAAAAACGACAAAGAACCCCGGACTCCCTCCACAGACTGGAATATATTCTTGAGATCCGTCAAAATCTCTGCCTCGGAGCGTTTCCCCTGGGCTACGTCCCGGAGCCAAGTTTGGCTAAAAGCGATCGTTTCTTCAAAAGACATAATCAAGGGTCTCGACAAAATTGTTGCAAAATCTTCCAGATCCCCCCTTTTGAAATGGAAGAAAGAAGTGGTAGATGCACCCTGATTTTAACTCCCTGATCTGCTGGCGTGGGTCAGGGATTTTTTTGTCTGGTTTTGTCGGATCTCAGGATCCTTGGAGCCTAGCTACTGAATTAAGAGCCTCCTCCATCTCACCTTCGGTATGGTTGGAGCGCTGAGCGGCTCATGGTAGGGTAAGGTGAACTGCTCCTGCTTGATCTGAAAAATGGACGCGGCTCAAAATTCTAGAACCGAATTCACTCTAAACCGCTATGAAACGCCAGAGCTTTTACATTGTCCTAAGTATAGCGATCGCTTTACTAATTATTAGTTCTGGCACCCTGATTCATCTTTTAACGGAAAGCTGGTGGTTTGCCGCTGTGGGCTTTACCTCTGTCTTTCAAACCCGGCTGATCTGGCCTATTGCCCTCGGCTTGTCTAGTTTTCTCCTCCATCTCATCATCCTGGGGTTGAACTATAAGGTTGCCAGTCATTTCACGGAGGATTATGGCGTAGTCAGGATCGGTCGCAGCCGTGTTGAGCTATCCTCTTCACAAATTTCCCCTTGGATTGGCAGCGTATTGGTGCTGTTCCTCTCCCTCAGTGCCGGTACGACCTCTGGGGTGCAGTGGGAAAAGGTGTTGCAATACGTTTACCGCACCCCCTTTGGTGAAACGGATCCCATTTTTGGCTTGGATCTGGGGTTTTATTTTTTCCAACTTCCTTTTTATCAAGTTCTGCACAGTACAGCCCTCTCCGTGTTGGGGGGATCCCTCTTTATTGCGGTACTTCTGTATGCCATCAAAGGCGCGATCGACTTGAATCAGGGCTGGCGTAGGTTTTTAAGCGAAGCGGCAAAGGTTCATTTAGCGGTGCTGTTGGCTATCTTGGCCCTCCTGATTGCGGTGGGGTTTTGGTTGCAACGCTATGATGTGCTCTATTCCCCTTCAGGGGTGGTGTTTGGGGCGGGTTACACCGATGTGCATGCCCGCTTGCAGGCCTACGGCATCATGGGCGGGTTGACCCTGATTCTCGGCGTGATCTTTGTGCTAAGTCTATGGCGACAGGATCTCATGTTGCCCGTCACGAGTATGGCCACCTACGGTCTAGCCCTCGTCCTGATCATGGGGGTCTATCCGAACTTACAGCAGCAGGTGGAAGTGGAGCCCTATGAACTGAATAAGGAAGCGCCCTACATTGCCCATAATCTGGACTTCACCCGCAAAGCCTATCAATTGGATCAGGTGCAACGCCAAGCCTATGATGTGCAAAATACCCTCACGATCGGAGATCTCCAGGACAACCAAGCCACCCTTCATAATATTCGCCTCTGGAATTATGAGCCGATCTTGAGTACCTATCGCCAATTGCAGGAGCTACGGCTCTATTATCGTTTTCAAGGGGTGGATATCGATCGCTACAGCATTCAGGGAAACACGATTCCCGGCGAAAATACCCACGGTGGCTACCAACAGGTGATGCTGTCGGCCCGAGAAATGGATGCCAGTCGCCTCCCGTCGCAAACCTGGGTCAATCAACGCCTCAAATATACCCACGGGTATGGGTTGGTCATGAGTCCAGTGGATCAGGTCAACAGTGATGGTTTACCCTCTTTTTTGATTAAAGATCTGCCCCCGGTCAGCCCGCCGGAGTTACCGGTGGATCAGCCCAGTATTTACTATGGAGAACTGACGGGAAACTATATTTTTACCGGCACCAGTACCGATGAGTTCGATTATCCCCTCGGCAATGACAATGCCTCGGTACGCTACAGTGGCGAGGGTGGGGTGCCCATGCCCAGCCCATGGCATCGCTTCATCTATGCCATGGATATTGGCAGTCTCAAAATTCTCATTTCCCGATATTTCACGCCGGAATCTCGGATCCATTACTATCGCCAAATTCAACAGCGGGTCGAACATATTGCCCCCTTCCTCTACTTTGATCAAGATCCCTACCTGGTCTTAGCCAATGGGCATTTGCAGTGGGTTTTAGATGCCTATACCGTGAGCAATCGCTATCCCTACTCCCAGCCCATTTCCTTCATGAAAGGCGCGGATCAGGTGATGACGGGGCGGGATGCCTTTTTGCTCTTGAGTCAACGCATTAACTACATTCGCAATTCCGTGAAGGTGGTGGTGGATGCCTACGATGGCCATGTGACCTTTTACAGTATGGATGCTGATCCCTACGGGATTACGGATCCTGTTCTGGCTACCTATCGCAAAGCTTTTCCGGACCTCTTTCAACCGGCAACCGACTTACCCCCGGAATTGCAGGCCCATTTACGCTATCCCCAGGACTTGTTTAAGATTCAGTCCCTGCTCTACCTGTCCTATCACATGGCAAACCCGGAGGTGTTTTACAACCAGGAAGATCTCTGGAGTTTCCCCACGGAAGTGTCTGAAGTCAATCAGACGATCGTGAGTGAGCCCTATTACGTGATCATGCAACTTCCTGGGGAAAGTCAACCGGAAATGGTCTTAATTTTTCCCTTCACTCCGGTCAATAAGGACAATATGATTGCCTGGATGGCGGCCCGTTCCGATGGGGAGAATTATGGTAATTTGCTCCTCTATGAATTTCCCAAACAGGAATTGGTCTATGGCCCCAGCCAAATTGAGGCGCGGGTGGATCAAACGCCAGAAATTTCCCAGCAACTGACCCTCTGGAGTCAGCAAGGATCCCGAGTGATTCGCGGGAATCTCTTGGTCATTCCCATTGAAGAGTCCTTACTCTATGTGGAGCCCATTTACCTCCGGGCGGAGCAGGGAGAACTCCCGGAACTGCGCCGAGTTATTGTGGCCTATGGGGATCAAGTGGTGATGGAACCCACGTTAGATCAAGCCCTGACCACGATTTTTGGCAAACTACCCAGTGATGCTCCCGCTCCTGCCCCCACCGTAGCAGATCCCCTCAGCCCTCCCACCAACCTCTCCGAAGCCGCGTCTGCTCCAGCGATCGTTTTACCGGAGACGGTACGGGAGTTGGTGATACAAACTGTAGAAACCTATGAACAAGGGCAAGCAGCCCTTCGCCAAGGAGACTGGGACAGTTACGGCCAGTCTCAAGAGAAGCTAGAGCAGTTGTTACAGGAATTGGAAACGCAAACGCAGCCCTAGGGTTTGGGGATCAAGGGCTTCACGGTCAGAATTGTGGGTTATGATTTCTATGCTTGTCTGCGTCTAGCGATCGCTCTGGATGGTTCAATGTTCTCCATTGCAGCCATTCTCCTCAAGCTGTAGGCGTAGGCTCTGAGCCTGCCCACTCCCAACCGTATACCGATAGCCTGCCTAAGATTATGGACTTAACGATCGCTCTGAACTTCTCGACCCTAAATCAACTGGATTTATCGCCAGCCCTGGAAGTCCTTCAGCCGCTGCGCGATCGAGAGGAACTGTTACGCCATGAACAACAGTTAACGTTTCAGGTTGAGTATCCCCGAGAACCCGGAGATCCCCGAGAACTCTCAGAAATTCCCGAAGTTCGGCTCTGGTTTATTCGTTTAGATAGCCTCTATCCCTGGCTACCTTTTTTATTGAATTGGAAAGCAGGGGAATTAGGGCGTTACACAGCAATGTTAGTGCCCCATCAATTTCATCGTAATGATGGCATTCAGTATAATCCTGAAGCCTTAGAAATTTTTGTCATGCAGAAAATTTTTGTGCTTTCCACTTGGCTCAAGGGGCAGGGAATTGAAGGAACATCCCGCTTAAAAGGCATGACCCAAATGTTGGGCTATGAGTTAGATCCTGCTTTTTTCGAGTTACTTTAGAGCAATCCCCCTCAGCCTAGTTTTTTGGCTTTCCACTGAAAGCGAAAAATTTTAATGGAAGATTGCAGTGCGGATCACCGCAAGGGAGTTAGAGCAACTGGTAGAGGAATATCAGGCTGTGTCTGATGAGTACAGAAATACTCTAGATCCATCTGCAAAAGTTCGCTTAAAACGGCAGCTAGAAGGGTTAGAAACTCGCATGAGTGCGATCGAAATCGAATTAGGTTCACTCCTCGGGACCGATCCCTTCTGAATAGTGATCAATTTAGTCATCCGTTTTACTGGGCACCGTTTGTGTTGGTGGGAAACTGGCTCTAGTCTCACATAGACTGTCCCCCTGTTCTGTCCTCTCAGCATTGTATTGAAGATAATCCTTCACTCGTTTACAGCCTTCCTGAAACAGCATATCTAAGTTCCTTTGGCTTAAATCGTGGAGAACAATACCATCCTGATCTATAGCTGCTAATCGGCTATGTTGTGGATCAAAAAATAAATTCCACACAGGTTTTTGATGACCACCTAGGGTCATAAGGGTATTATTTTCTTGTTCCCATACCCAGACTTGATTGTCATAGTTACTCACGGCAAGTTGGCGACTATCACGACTAAACTGAAGAGATATCATATATCCTTTACCTTTGATAATTTTGCGTCGTTTAGGCTGATTTTCAATATCCCACAGTTCGATCGTTGTGGGAGTGATTGGAATTCTTAAAAGGCTAG
>JBEAPM010000236.1:0-9217 GCA_041164445.1 Cyanobacteriota bacterium | reverse complement strand
GCTAAAGCAACCGGAATAGAAACGATCCAAAACCCCGTTTGCCATCCCCAGAAAACGATCGCTAAGCCGAGCAAAAAGCGTGGCATCTTCAGTCAGTTTTGAATTTGAATCAACGTGAATCGGTCTACAGGAAAAGGGTTCCCGCTTTAACCTAATGATTTAGTCCTGAGAACTCAAAACTCAGCACTTTTCCCTTCATTTTCCCCCGGAACTCGCCCACGGGATTTCCGGGCTTCCATGGCTCGTTCCAACATCGACAATAGCCCCGGTGCTTCCTCCTGTAGCGCTAACAATAACCGCTCTCCCGTATCCTCATCTCCGGGATCATTGCCGGTTTCCATGACATGATTTAAACGGGGAATCGCCATGTCATCAACAATTTGAATTAACGCCGTGAGACAACGATTAAATTGTCGTTCCGTCAAAGTGGCATCTTCCAAGGGGAACTCAATAATGGCCCGAATTTCACCATCCACTGGATCATATTCCCACTGCAGCATTTTAGTTTCCCAGGAAATGCTGAGCATCGTTTGCAAAATCAAGGCTTTATGGGGATGATCACTGACTCCCGAAATGACTTGGGGAGCATAAATGGCAAAAAACTCACCATCTTCCTCGAGTTCAATCACGATTAACAAATTATCAACGTGATCCCCTTGTACACCGGTATAGATACGATATTCCTCTCGATCTAGGCGATACTTCCAGCCCCGGTGATCAAGGTATTGGGCGATTTGATCCAGTGTTGCAGCCATAGCAATTGGAGAGTCCAGTTTTGAGGGTTTAAGGGTCGCCGCTAGGAAGCGGAGTGGATATTAACGTTCCTACCTTAGATCTTGCCATAGGGCGCACCCATTCAAGCATTTTGCCTAGAATTTCTACCGAGATCCGCCGCAGTACTCTGCTTATATCGAGAAGCGGCGAGGAGGTCGTTCGTAAGTTAGGATAGTGCCCACCAGAAGCAGAAATCTCCCGCTGTACTCGCCCTGTACCGTAGTTCAGAGCAGCTTTCCACAGAAAGCGAAAAAATTTAAGGGAAGAGTGCGCCTTCAGTGGGTGGTCGTCAGAGCGAGAGCGTCAACAGATGCTGCAAAGTTGATCGCCCAAAGTTCAAAGGATGCTATAGGATAGGTAAAACTTTCAGATTGGTTCGACTGCAGCACAGGTCAAGAAGAGGCGGTTGCCGTAGCTTAGATCCTGCGCTGGCGGGCTAATCTTTAACACTTTCTCAAACGCTTGGGCTGACATTGCAAGTATGGATATGGTGAAACATTGGCAACCGGACCAAGAAGCACAATTGCGAGAAGTAGGAACTTACTTGCAACAGCAACGCCAAGCCCGCGACTTAACGATTGAGGCGGTCTCAGAAAAAACCCGAATTCGTTCGGGCTTAATTATGGCCCTGGAAGCGGGACACATCGAAGAACTTCCCGAACCCATCTATCTGCAAGGGTTTGTCAAGCGGTATGCCGAGTTCTTAGGGCTCGATAGTAATGCCCTCACGGTTTCGGTTCCCACCCCCTTAGTGAAGCTCCCCCAGACTAGCGGAGAGGCTCCAATCCGCTTTCACACACCGTCTTTCAAAACGCCCTTGGGACTATCGCCAAACCTCATTACCGGCGTTGGGATCATGGCTTTGCTCCTGGGTATGTTAGCCGGGTTCCAAGTGTGGTCAAAAGGACAGCAAAATCTGGCGGAATCCCCAGAACCCATTCAAGCCACACCTCTGCCCACGGTTGCGCCGACCCCTGTGCCCCAAAATTTAGATTTTTATTTAGAAGCAACCGCAGAAACCTGGCTAGAGGTGACGATCGATGGCGAGATTGTCCTCAGTGAGATTGTGGCTCCTGGTTTTTCCCAAACCTGGACGGTTAAGGACAAAGTGGGGCTTTATGTTGCCCGTTCTGAAGCGGTTAAGATTGGCATCAATGGCAGCACCCCTCAGGTCTTTGGCCCAGGGAATGAAAAGGAAGCGAGTTTCCCCGTCGTGAAGCCCACTCAATAGTCCTAAAAGTGTTAATCTCAAAGTATTAATGTCTAGGGCACCTCGGAAAATTAGAAATTTTGCGGTAGTACCCACGCGAGAATCAGGATTGTGGTGAGCAGCGCAGCCGCCTGCCACAGTGAATCGGGGTTCCCTCTAGGATAAACTTTCTACGGAGTCGATTGAGTGATGGCAAAAGCAAGGGATCTTAGCGGTCTTCAGTGCCATTCTCTAAGTTTTTAGTTGTTATCACGCAGTGTCAAACAAGAGATACCTTAGTTTTTTAGTGGGGGAGTAGACCATGTTTTTATGGTTCTGGCTCTTTTTTTTAGGCTGGATCACTTATCTATTATTGCAGCGCAGCATAGCCAGCCACGGAGCAACCCCCCTGTGGGTGCTTTGGCTGGTGTTAATGATGCCGGCCCTGATTTGGGGACTCTGGACATTATTTTTTGGCCAAGATGTGGAACCACCGCTGTGGCTAATGCTGGGGCCGTTTGTCGTTTGTCCGTTTGTCTACTGGTTATTGGTGCGCAACAGTTTTAGCCAACAACGGAAACGCAAATCGGTGTCCCCTGAGGATCTCTCTCCCACCACGACTCAAAAGTTAGAGCAATTGCTCACGGAGGGGGAAAAACCTCCGTCTCCCCCTCCCGTTCCCCGTCCCCTCAGTAAAGAGGAGGAGGCGGATCTTAAACATTGTTTTCCTTGGAATCTCTTTGCCTTGCATCAGGTGGAATATCGTTTACAGGCGGTCATTTGCCAGGGACAACTGCGGGCTGATCCCT
This sequence comes from Cyanobacteriota bacterium, assembly GCA_041164445.1. GTDB lineage: Bacteria > Cyanobacteriota > Cyanobacteriia > Prochlorotrichales > Prochlorotrichaceae > JBEAPM01. The sequence goes on along the minus strand of JBEAPM010000236.1, from coordinate 6,445 downwards.
CGGAGGCCTATACGCGAATTCAAACTAATATCAGTCAACGCTTTGGCGATCGTTTTCTGGTGTTGCTGCAGGAGAATTGGACGGGGAAGCCTTTTTTTGCCCTGGTGCCCAATGTCCAAAAGTACTCTGGTGGCGTGGATCAGCTCTTAGAACCCCAGGAAGTGCTTCCGGCGGCGAGCAGCGATCGTCGTGATTCCTTTTATCGCCCCACGATCGCCTTGGGGTTATTGCTGGTGACCCTATTTACCACCACCTTTGTGGGCACGATTTTTGCTGGAGTTCCCCTGGAGTCTTTAGCGGATCTCAGCGATCGACCGAGCTTATTGTGGCAAGGCTTTCCCTATGCCTTGAGCTTAATCCTGATTTTAGGTGCCCATGAACTGGGCCATGTCTTTGCGGCCCGTCGTCACCACATTGCCACAACCCTGCCCTACTTCATTCCTGTGCCAACTTTTTTGGGAACCTTTGGTGCTTTTACCCAAATTAAGTCCCCCATTCCTCACCGTCGCGCCCTCTTTGACATTAGCTTTGCGGGGCCTGCGGCGGGAGTCTTGATCACTCTACCGTTACTGTGGTGGGGGCTTCAACATTCTGAGGTGATCCCCCTGACGAAGGAGTCTAGTTTAACGAACTTTGAATCCCTCAACCCTTGGAATTCCTTGTTGTTAACCTTGATCAGCCGTTGGGCTCTGGGGGAAAGTCTCACTCCGGAATCGGCCCTAGCCTTGCATCCCGTAGCGATCGCTGCCTATTTGGGCATTATTGTCACTGCCCTGAATTTGATGCCCGTGGGACAGTTGGATGGGGGTCATATTGTGCATGCCATGTTCGGTCAACGCACCGGAGCGATCGTGGGGCAAATGACCCGTTTCTTTATGCTGATTTTATCCCTGCGCCAACAGGAATTTTTGTTGTGGAGTTTGCTCCTCCTCTTTATCCCCGTGGTGGATGAACCGGCGTTGAATGATGTCAGTGAATTAGATGACGGACGAGACGGGTTAGGCTTTCTTGCCCTTGCCCTGTTACTGATGATTCTCTTACCAGTACCACAGATCTTACAGGGGATCTTTCTCTAACCCCGGCAAGAATTGGGATTGTGGTGAGTGGCTACGCCCACTATGGCTCGAAGGGCCCATCAGCACAGGTACACCTTGATTTAGGGGATCCCCTGGCTAAAGGCTTCAATCACCTGCCAATAGCGATCGCCCATCATCCCTTTCAAGTCATTATGCCCAGCCCCCTCGACAACTTCCAGGTGTTTGGAGGAGGTAGTCGCAGCCTCATACAAAGCTTCACCGTGCCAGAAGGGGACGATGGTGTCCTCTGTGCCATGGAAAATCAAAAGGGGCACATCCACTGCAGGAATTTTAGCGAGATTACGAAACTTGTCGATGGGGAGCAGGGGAATGCGCGTGACGACGCGGTAAATGCTGACAAAGGTGGCTTCTAAAATTAGCCCCCCTACAGGCTTTCGGGACACCAAATCCAGTGATGGCCCACCCCCCAAAGAACGTCCATAAACCAAAATTTGCTCGGTCGGAATGTTCTCGACGATCGTTAAATACTGATAGGCGGCATCAATTGCCTCGTAAACCCCGCGCTCTGAGGGCTTCCCCTCACTTTGACCATAACCAGGATAATCGTAGGCTAAAACCCCATACCCCCGGTCTTGAAAGTCCGCTAAGGTATTTTGTAGGGCAAATAAATCCTCGGCATTGCCGTGGCTATAGAGAATAGTTTGAGCCTGATCCGTTTCCGCAGGCCAGTAGAGGGCGGAAATCGCAGTACCGGAGGCCGTTTCTAAGGTCAGTCCGCCACTGAGCACCGGCAACGATCGCTCTGGGGGTAAATAAATTTGTCGATCGCTCATCAGGAGGGCATAGGCAAAAAGCGTGCCATAGGCCACTAGCCCAATACGCAACACTAACCACAGCGATCGAGGAATAGAGGCGATCCCAAAAATCATACTGTAGACTTCCCTTCATTCGACTACCCATTTCAGGCGGCAGAGTGCGGCGCTCCGCACTGCCATTTAATTTTTCCACTTTCAGTGGCAAGCGTGGCAAGCCCTTAGTTCCAGTGAAAGTTAATCCATAAACTCGCCAAAAAAGTACATTGGCTAATGAGAATAAACATGAAAAAAATGGTGCGGGGTTTAAACACCGACAACAACATCCCGATCGCTTTGAGGTCAATCATGGGTCCATAGACTAAAAAGGCCAGGAGGGAACCGCTGGTGAAGGAACCCGCAAAGGACAAGGCAAAAAAGGAATCCACCGTCGAGCAAATGGAAACAATTCCCGCCAGCAACATCATCGCCAAGATAGACGTAACGGAATCCTGCCCTAAATTTAAAACTATTTCCCAGGGAACAAAGACTTGGATACAAGCGGCGATCGCACTCCCCAGGACTAAGACTGAGCCTAAATCCCGTAACTCTTGCAACGTGTTTTCCAGAAAGACCGTGAGACGACCCCAGAAGGATTTGGGTAATGCCGTTTCCGCTGCTAGGGAACTTTGATACGCCAGGGTTTCAAAGCGCTGCGGTGCATTACTCCCCAAGATAAAGGTTCCCTTTTGCAGCAGGGTGGGTTGTTCTGAAGGGGGTTGGGGAATGGCATTGGCCACCAGGGGTTGCAACAGCGATCGGGGGTCTGCTTGCAAACTAAACAAACAGCCTAAAAAGGTCGCAATGGCGAGGGAAATAATGATCCGCAGCACCACAATTTCCGGCTGATCCCGAAAGGCCGTCCAGGTGGCCCAGATTACGATCGGATTAATGGTGGGTGCAGCTAAGAGAAAGCCAATGGCCACCGCTGAGGGAGCCCCCTGCATTAATAAACGTCGGGCCACAGGCACATTGCCACATTCACAAGCGGGAAAGAGAAAGCCAAACACACTGCCCGTCAAAGCCCCCAAGAGAGGATTCCGGGGTAAATATTGCAAAAATTGACTTTCCTTCACCAAAAACAGGAGCAAACTTGAGAGGAGAACCCCCAGCAACAAAAAGGGGAACGCTTCCACCAGCAAACTCATGAAGAGGGTGAACGCACTAAAAACCTGGGGCATGGCAGAAACCGGCAAGCAACGGGCAAAAAAAAGCGCCAACACTTGGGTTGGCGCTTTCATCATACAGCAGATTATTCAGCGGGCGATCGGCACTCACCCTTAGCTTGAGCTTGAACCACTGCGATCGTAGCCTGAAAAGTCGTGGGGCATTTTACCCTGAATTTCACTGCCATATTTCCCTGCAACCTCTGCAGGCAGACCCACTTCTTCTCCTAAACGAACCATCATTCCTTGCTCCCGTTTGCGGGCGTTTTGGTGATGACGCACCAACAAGTCCCGAGAGAGGTTATCCAGCGAATCAGCTTGTTCCGGCTCGTTTCCTGACTCGTTTACATTGGGAATGTTAACCGAATTGTTTAGTTCCATCGTTTCGCCTCCAAAAACAGCGCTAATGAGAGGCGCGTTCCTTCGGGCTAGCCCTACTTCCGTCTCCCCCTTCCTAGACAAAATCCTGGCTAGCGAAAGCGGAGATGAACGATTTACCCCCTATTTCTGTATCATAGACTACTGTTTCTCAGATTTTTAGTTTTCTCAATATTTCTATACATTTAGGGCTTTCCGCTGAAAGCGAAAAAATTCAACGGAAGAGTGCGGCGCGGAGCGCCGCACTCTTCCGCCTTAAGTTGGTAGCCACATTTAGGTTTGGCGGCCATAACCTTCACTTTGGCTTTCCGATCGCTGTAGAATTGCTAGGAACTCACGCTACGCTCCTGTGTAAAATCGATCGCCTCTGCAAAGGGGCTTTCCACTGAAAGCGGAAAAATTTAATGGAAGAGTGCAACTCTTCCGCCTTAAGTTGGTAGCCCAAAGGATTTATTGTTGGTAGAAACTATATGGCTTTAGATTCTCTGTCTGATCTGTCCAAAAATTGCCAAGATCAACTCCAACGTGCCCACAAGGCGGCTCAAATTTTGTCCCACTATTCTGGATCGGAACGGAGCTTAGCCCTTAAGGTCATGGCAAAGTCCTTACAGGAAGCTCAAGATGAGATTTTAGAAGCCAATACCCTCGACTTAGAAGCGTGTCAAGATATGGCAGTGCCAAACTTGATCAAGGAGTGGCTCAAACTCACTCCAGAACGCTTAGAAGCCTCAGCCGATATGCTCCGACACCTTGCCCACATGGCGGATCCTCTGCAACGGGTGATGGCCAATACCTACGGAGAAGAGCAAACCCAGGCCTATGTCCAGCCCATGCCCTTAGGGGTGATTGCGCTGGTTTATGAGTCTTTACCTGAATTAGCGGCGATCGCCGCAGGGCTGTGTATTCGCACCGGCAATAGTCTCATTTTGCGAGGGGGGGTCGAAGCCAGTTATTCCAGTGCAGCGATCGTTTCGGTTCTGCAGAACGCTCTGGAGCAAACCGATTTACCCCCAGATTGCCTCAGTAATTTAGGGGGGGATGACGGCACAGCCTTAAAGGATTTATTGACCCAAGATCGTTGGATTAACTTAGTGATTCCCTACGGTCGTCCCAGTTTGGTGCAACGGGTGATTCAACAGGCAACTACCCCAGTCCTCAAAACAGGAATGGGCAATTGTTACCTCTATTGGGCCGCTTCCGGCAAGTTAGACACGGTGCGTTGGGTCATTTCCGATAGCCATGCCAGTGAACCGGATCCCGTTAATGCCATTGAAAAGGTGTTGATTCATCGAGAAGTCAATGAAATGATGCTGCGATCCCTCTGGAATTATCTTAAGGAACAACGGTTTTCAATCCGCTTAGATTCTGAACTAGCCGAGCGTTATCCAGATTGTGGTTTTCCTGTTGAAACAGAATGGTGTCAGCCTTACTTAGAAAAAACCATTGCCTTTCATGTTGTCAATGATTTACAGGAAGCCATCGCTTGGATTAACAGTTGCAGTAGTGGTCATGCCGATGTTTTAGTCACGGAATCCTACGCAGAGACGAGAACCTTTTCCCAACAACTTAATAGTGCTATTTGCTATATTAATACCTCACCTCGGTTCTATCGCAATGCCCATGAAGGGGCCACCGTTGCCTTAGGCATGTCAAATCAAAAAGGGCATCGGCGCGGTCGCATTAGTTTAGATGCCCTCACCACCGTCAAAAAAGTTGTTCTTGGTAACGGAGTCGATCATTAAGCATGGAAATAACTCCCAGTGATTGGGCTACGATCGTCCAGTTTTCTCAGTTTCAGGCTGGTTTTTTATCCCGTACCTCCCACGAATTACGATCGCCTTTAAGTAGTTTAATGAGTTTACATCAACTCATTTTGAATGATCTTTGTGATAGTCCAGAAGAAGAAAGAGATTGCATTCGCCAAGCCTATGAAGCCGCCAATCGCCTCCTACGAATGTTAGAGCTAGTGACCCAGGTATCTAAGTTAGAAGTGGGGTTAGATACACCAGATTTTGATACGATTCAGATTCAGATGTTGCTTGACGATCTTGCTTTTTTGACAGACTTACAAGCCAAAAATAAAAATGTCATCCTACACATTGAAGCTCTACCAGAAGAGACACTGCGCTCCTTTCAAGTTGAGTCTGATTATCGGATCCTGCGTCAGATTTTAGTGGGGTTAGTTGAAAGTAGCCTAGCCCTTATTGCACCGGGGAAAATCCGGGTATGGTGCGAATTCTCCTTAGCAGAAGGCTGGTTTGGTCTCAACCTCGCTTCTACCCCACCCCTAGGCTCTTGGCAACAGGTGAGGAATCTCTTAGAACAACCCTTCCATACCGAATCCCCCTCAAATAAGATTCCCGAATTTGTACCAGAAATCTTTTTAGCAAAACTGCGATCGTCTTCAACTCCTCCAGAGAGCGATCACTTAAGCTTACCCTCCCATTTTTCCCTTGAATATAGCTTAATGATTAGCCGACTTTTACTAGAGAAAATTAAGGGGACACTGCAGTTAATCAAACCCGATCACAATGATCACCCTTTTTATCTCCAATGTCGCCTCAACCTATCCCCCTCTAATGCTTCCCCCTCATAGGGTTGATGATGCTCCTAAAGCAGAACAACAAAGAGCACAATTCCCACGGATCGGCCCAGGAACTCTGCCCCTCGGGTAAGTTCTTCAATCTTGTTAGAGAGTGTTAACAAAAATTTGAATTCTTTTGATCTCCTCAGTCCCAGAATGGGGGAAACTAGACAGCATTGATCAGAGCATCTGATCAGGGTCTCAAACAATCTCAAGGAGGCGGCGCAGTCGTCCCCAAAAGTCACAGCACTTAAGATCTTAAGATTCCCCTGTCCATTATTCTTCAGCGATAAATCAGGAGTTACGGTTTTCACCAACCCCGCGCTAAAGCGACGGGGATTGTCCGAGCCAATTCGGACAACGTAAGAGGTGAATAGCCCATCGAGTCACTAGATGTTACAGACTTCCGAGTGCTTCCCTAGCTCGGAT
>JBEAPM010000235.1:0-5214 GCA_041164445.1 Cyanobacteriota bacterium | reverse complement strand
GGGCCCACACCACACAACCCATTTAGGATTGCTGTACGATCGTTTTAAGGGTTACAAATAGCACATCATACTTGGACGTGATCTTGATGTCAGGGAATCCTGAATTAGGTATTTAGTCCTGCAAAATTCAACCCTGAACATCCACACTCTCTAAGATAAGTGGTAGAATTGCTTATAGGTATAAGTATGCCTGTAGAGAGGCTCGAAAATTATCATTTCCTTAAGTTTCATCGCAATGGAAGTTGATATTTTGAGGTAGTAGAGTCTGCCTTAAATTATCTATAAATCGAGACTCCTTTCTGAATCAGAACGTAAAGTCAAACCCTACTACTACTCATGCTAGATCAATCTTTACAGACAGAGAATCAGGCCCTAGAGGAAAGTTTTGAACATCCAGTCTATCGCCTCCGAACTCAACTTTTAAGCAAAGGTAGAAGTGATTATGTCTTATCTAAGACTGATTTAATGACCGTTAGGATCAAATGTTATGCTCAGGGGGGAGAAAACGTACTTCACTCCCATCCTGGTGAAGATCATACCTTTGTAATTTTAGCGGGAAAAGCTCGTTTTTTTGATAAGAATGGTCAATCCTCTGAACTCGGCCGCAATGAAGGTATTATGCTCAAAAGAGGAACCTACTATAAGTTTCAAAGTTGTGGTGATGAACCCCTTGTTTTGCTGCGTGTAGGCGCTGAAAAGGAAAAAGCACCCGTTAGACGAATTGGACTTTCTGGAGAATCGTTACCTGGGCTGTCCAAAGAAAATAAACACGAAGATGGTGTTCCCATTGAAGGATCATTTTATGAGTAAGTGTTGGTTTTCTACTGAAAGTGAAAAAATTTAAGTGAAGAGTGCGGCACTCCGCGCCGCAGTCTTCCGCCTTAAGTTGTTAGCCTAAGTTTGTATGAGTAAATCACCGATCGGTACCTCGATTCACTACCGGGTATTAGGTCATTTGCTCATAACAGGCTTATTTTTAATGGGCAAGGATAGACTAGGCTAGCTTTCTCCTGAAGCGAAAAAAATTAATGGTAGAGTGCAATAGAGCGCATTCTCAGGTTGGGATGTTCGATCGCCAACTGGAATCTCCCTCCTGCCTGCCCTTAGGAAAGGACAAGAGGCTCCCCTTACCCTTAAACTCTTGAATTTATGTTTGACTCTGCGATGGATGGGATCGATCTCAATGCCATGCTTGGGCTGGGGCCCGTGAGTATTTTAAGCTGGTTTATTAGCACGATCGCTGGTGGGGGGAGTTCGCTGCTCCTAATGCCGATTATTGGCTTTTTTTTAGGTGCAGGAGCGATCGCCCCTGTCACCACGGTGGGTGGAATTTTTGGCAATATTGAACGGGTGATTGCTTACCGAAAATCGATTCACTGGGGCATTGTCTTCTGGGAGGCTCCGGGGGCAGTGCTGGGCAGTATTCTGGGCGCATTTACCTTGGCGCACATCGAAGTGGAATGGATTGGGGTTCTGGTGGGCCTATTTCTCGTCTTTTCTGCCTTGAATTACTTTATTAAAAATTTCCGTCCTCAAGCAGAAAAAAAGCAAAAATTAACGATTCAGACCTGGTACTTTTTACCCGCAGGATTTATCTATTCCATACTATCTGGAATTATTGGGAGCATGGGTTCCTTACTCGCTCCCATGTACATTGGCTTTGGCCTGCAAAAAGAAGAGTTACTGGCCACCCAAGCCCTCACACGAGCCATCATTCATACCGTTAAAGTTTTTGCCTATTTCTTTTTCGGGATTTTGCTTACCCAACATCTCATTTACGGTCTCGTCACGGGTTTAACCGCCATTCCGGGGAACTGGCTCGGTCATTTAGCCTTGCAGCGAATTAGTGAGTATCAATTTCGTCTTTTAGTGATGGGGTTCATTCTAGTCAGTGGTTTGATCATCCTCTGGCAGGAGTTCTCGTTTCTGGCCGTCAGCTAATCAAGATTGAGACGACCCGTTCAAACTTCCAATGAGCAAGCGCTGAGGGTACAGGGAGTTTTTCGCCGGTTTTTGGGAGAAAGCGCAAGAATGCGGCGCGGAGGGCCGCACTCTTCCCTTCAATTCAATTTTTCGCTTTCAGTGAAAAGCCCGGCATAGATCATCGATATGAGCCGCACCCATCCCAGTTTCATCGCAATGGATGACAGTCCATAGGGCGCGTCATCAATTAAGTCTAGAAGCCTTGCGACACCAAGGTTACCGCGCCCGTTCCAGCAAACATAACTAGGGGCTGAAACGACTACCATATAAACACTTCAGCGCTAAATGATGACAGCCCCTAGTTAGAAGGGGTTGTCCCCGGAGTCGATCGTAGAGGCACAAATTCAACCCGTGTTAAATCCGGATCATTTTGGGATTTCAGTTGCTGAATAACTCTTGCCAAAGTTGTGACCTGAATACTAATATCAACATTAGCCAATTGAGGCTGTTCAGTTTTAGCCGCAGCAATATCCGCCTCTAAATTATCAATACTGAAATAAATGGCTGGTACGGTACGAGGTTCTTGACCCGGCACTTGGAACTGGGCGAGAAATAAGGGCACGAAGAGGGGCGTATTATCTCCCAACTGAACTCCCTGTTCCTGCAAACGGGAAACCGCTTGGGTGAGTTGCTGCCGATCGGGAAAATAGATAAAAGCAGGAGGGACTTCCGTGGACGGTGCCGCATTGGCACAAGGTTCACTTTGATTCTGTTGGCTAATGCAAAACACTTCCCCCAAAGAAACTTGGGCCACCTCAACATTACCGGGCAGTTCTGCATTATTGGCTTTTAAGTCATTCAAATCGTTTGCAGCATCTGCCTGATTCAGGTATACCCGAGAAATGCGTACCGCTTCACCGTTTTCCTGGGCGATCGACTCCTGTAAAAACGTAACTTGCTCTCCGGCCAAAATTCCCATGGTATATACCGGCACACGGGCGAGTTTGTCCGCTATTTCCTGTGTCGTCAATGCCAACGCTGAGTCTGCCCCCAGAACTCCGATCGCTAGGGCTATCCCTGCCGCCAATAAGTGGTTCAACTTTTTACTGATTTTGTTTGTCATAAGTACCCCGTACAAAGTTCAAATTCTGAAATGGAAGCATTTTCGCCAACAGGGGGAACGGTCTTCCCCAGTCCTCCTGTCTGTCCACCGCCATTAGACTATCGTAAAACTATTTCTATGGACTGGTTAGCGTTGGGGAATAGTTCCGGATTTTTTTTAAAGACCAGGGTCTGCTTCCCGACACTGGTTGCCTCAGGGGTCCAAGAGTGGAGAGGAACGCTGGGAACGTTGCCAAGGTTCTAGGGATCCTATCCTACGGTCAGTCGGGGTCATTCAGCCCACAGACTTTCTGGAGGAGGGGATGGGTCTTGCCCACCCAAGGGTATCCTCCCTAACGGTTACCAATATCTTCACGCCCATTGATGGCAGCCCTTAGCGCACTGCTTCCAGATAAATAGAATTGGTTTTATAGGCAGACCCATCGGGATTGAGGTCTAAACCATCCTCATTAAATTGAGGAATACTAGAGTCTTTATGACTCATCACTTTGATCGTAGAAAATCCCACTTTTTCTAACAGTTGACCTAGACTGTAGGTATCATACATCCAACGATGGCGCTCTCCGATCGTGGTTTGGATCAAGACCATCTCCCGGATTTGAGGGGGTAGTAAAAAAGAAACAAAGTTGAGATAGGCATAGGATAACGTAGTCCCAATATTCTCAGGTGCAAAAGCTTGCAAACGATCGCTCCAAGTCACCGAAACGGGATCCGTATTGGGGATTTCACCAATGCGAGACTGCACATAGGCCCGTAATCCCTCATCGGACTTGGCGTTGAGTTCAAGATAGAAGTTACCCATTTCACCATAGGTTTGCGATCGAACTAATTGATCTAATAATTCAATTACAATCCAACGATACCGATCGGTTTTACCCGGGACACTATCCGGTTGTTCTAAAACTCGTAAATATTCTCGACACAGATCTTCGAGATCCGGTACTACAACCCTCACAATCCCCTGAGGTTTCAAAATCCGGTAAGCTTCTTCCAACAAAAACTGAGCCTGATGGGGCGTAAAATGCTCTAGCACATGGCTGCTATACACCACATCAAAGGAACGATCGGCAAAGGGAAATCCTTGAAGCAGATTCCCCCGTTTCACCTGAGGATCGCTGCTGTGGAAGTCAATATTGACCCATCCCGAAGCAAACCGTTTGCCACAACCAAAGTTCAATTTTTGCATAACCTACCTGGATCAGATTTAGAGAGACTCGCTTTCCACGAGGGGGTTTAGAGCGCAAATGACCCAGGTTAACCATACCCCAAGACTGAGGACGATCGCCTCAGCTACCGTCAAAACCTTTATCCAAAGGTCTAGCGCACACAAGTCTCTTGACGCGATCGCCCCGAAGTGATGCGCATTTCACAAACTTTGAGTTTCTCTAGGAGCGTTTTAAGCTTGAGGTTTGTTTCAGCAAGCTGATTCACCAAGCAAATAGACTGACGATCGCAGGATAGACATAGCATAATAATTCCCCTTTAGCTCACTGCACACTGCGAGTATCTCCCGGATTGGGATGAACTCTGTTCCGTTTTAGTGACTATGGTACGGTGAACAGGCAATCGCAGTTGTGCTGTTATACACAAATTTAAGACGAGGGATGGGATTCAGCCTTTGACGCTGGCTCCGTAGGATCAGCAGTGGAACCGGGACTAGGGACTGGGGGCGCTTGAAAGTCTGGATCTGGCCCTTGGATGACTTGCCACACATAGCCCCACTGCCCGTAGGCATAAATTAAATTTTCCCAGCGTAGATCGGCACGATAGAAATATTTCAGAGACTTACCAACCCCCCTGAGGATGTTTTCCAGACCTTCAAGACCCTGTCGGGACGATCGTTGCCCTGAGATCAGTTGACGATAATATTCGCTCACCCCTTGCCACCAACTCCGGCGGAAAAACCACGATCGTTTTAAGCGTTCGGGGGCCACATGGTGATGCACTAAGGCTTCCGGAAAATAGCCCACCTGCCAGCCCTGACTTAAGGCTAATTGGGTCATGTAAAGTTCTTCGTTGGAGAGGAGTTTTTTGCCCACCCGGCCCAAGTTGGGGTCAAAGCCTCCCACCGCTTCTAAAAAAGTGCGCCGGATCGAATAATTGACCCCCCGAGGGGTCAAGTTGGGGTTGGTAATGGCAACGGGTACGTCTCCCAAATCCATGAGCCCT
>JBEAPM010000234.1:0-4783 GCA_041164445.1 Cyanobacteriota bacterium | reverse complement strand
ACCCTCTATCCCCTCGACCAAGGGGTGGATTCCCTCAAACACGCCATCGATCGTCTCTGTGAGGAAGCCGATGCAGCGGTGCGCGAGGGCAAAGAAATTTTAATCTTGAGCGATCGGGCGGCCCAGGGGGTGAGCGCTGCCGTGAGTTATATTCCCCCCTTAGTGGCGGTGGGAGCCGTTCACCATCACCTGATCCTCAACGGACTCCGGATGAAGGTGTCCCTCGTGGTGGACACCGCCCAGTGCTGGAGTACCCATCACTTTGCCTGTTTAGTGGGCTATGGGGCCAGTGCTATCTGTCCTTACCTCGCCCTGGAAACCGTGCGCCACTGGTGGTATCAAGCCAAAACCCAGAAGCTCATGGAAACGGGTAAACTGCCGGTTTCCACCTTAGAAGGAGCCCAACACAACTTCCGCAAGGCTGTAGAAGCGGGACTGCTGAAAATTCTCTCGAAAATGGGGATTTCACTCCTCTCCAGTTATCAAGGGGCCCAAATCTTTGAAGCGATCGGCATTGGTGATGACTTACTGGAATTATGTTTCCGGGGCACCGCTTCCCGTCTGGGGGGCTTGACTGTAGAAGACCTCGCCCACGAAACCCTCAGCTTCCACCAGCGGGCCTTCCCCGAACTCACCCAGAAGCGCCTAGAGTTTATGGGGTTTGTTCAATACCGTCCCAATGCGGAGTACCACATGAACAGTCCCGAACTGTCCAAGGCGCTCCACAAAGCGGTGAAAGAAGAGTCCTACGATCACTTCACCACTTACCTCAAATACCTGGAGGAGCGGCCCACCACGGCCCTGCGAGATTTACTGACCTTTGAGAGCGATCGTCAGTCCATCCCCGTGGAAGAAGTGGAGTCGGCGGAAACCATTCTCAATCGCTTTTGCACTGGAGGGATGTCCCTCGGAGCCCTGTCCCGCGAAGCCCACGAAACCTTAGCGATCGCCATGAACCGCATTGGCGGCAAGTCTAACTCCGGCGAAGGCGGCGAAGATCCCCTCCGTTACAACCCAGTACAGGATGTGGATGGGGACGGTCTATCCCCCAGTTTCTCCCACTTAAAGGGACTGGTGAACGGTGACACGGCAAACTCTGCCATTAAACAGGTGGCTTCCGGTCGCTTTGGGGTCACCCCAGAGTACCTGATGAGTGCGGATCAAATTGAAATTAAGGTGGCGCAGGGAGCCAAGCCCGGTGAAGGGGGGCAACTGCCCGGCAAAAAGGTCAGTCCTTACATTGCCTTCCTGCGGAGTTCTAAAGCAGGAGTGCCCCTGATTTCCCCGCCGCCCCATCACGACATTTACTCCATTGAAGACCTAGCCCAGTTAATCTTTGACCTGCACCAGATTAACCCCACCGCTAAAGTTTCCGTGAAGCTTGTGTCGGAAGTGGGCATTGGTACGATCGCTGCCGGGGTTGCCAAAGCCAATGCCGATGTCATCCAGATCTCCGGTCATGATGGCGGAACTGGTGCTTCGCCCCTGAGTTCCATTAAACACGCCGGTAGTCCCTGGGAGTTAGGGCTGACGGAAGTGCATCGCACCCTGCTGGACAACCAACTCCGCGATCGGGTACTGCTGCGGGTTGATGGCGGACTCAAAACCGGCTGGGATATTGTCATGGCGGCCTTGATGGGAGCCGAAGAATTTGGCTTTGGATCCATCGCTATGATTGCGGAAGGATGCATCATGGCGCGGGTTTGCCACACCAACAACTGTCCCGTCGGGGTCGCTACCCAGCAGGAAACCTTGCGCAAGCGCTTTACGGGTATTCCGGGGCACGTCGTCAACTTCTTTGTGTTTGTTGCAGAAGAGGTGCGTCAGGTTCTCGCCAAACTCGGCTACCGTAACCTTTCCGAAATTGTCGGTCGGGCTGACTTACTCACCACCCGCAACGTCACCTTAACCAAAACCAGTCACCTGCACCTCGACTGCCTCACGGAACTCCCCGATACCCGCAGCGATCGATCCTGGTTAGAGCATGTTGCGGTTCACAGCAACGGCCCTGTGCTAGATGATGAGTTCATTGCCGATTCCGAGATCCGGGATGCGGTGGAAAATCATGGTCAAGTCGTCAAAACTTACCCGATCGTCAACACCGATCGCTCCGTTGGGGCAAGACTGGCCGGGGCGATCGCCAAACGCCATGGCAATAAAGGCTTTCAAGGACAGATTACTCTCCACTTCCAGGGCAGTGCCGGTCAGAGTTTCGGTGCCTTTACCCTACCTGGACTGACCCTCAACCTGGTGGGAGAAGCCAACGACTATGTGGGCAAAGGCATCCACGGCGGTGAAATCATCATCACGCCGCCCCCCGCCATTACCTACGATCCCGCCCAAAACGTGATCATCGGCAATACCTGCCTCTACGGTGCCACCGGTGGTACCCTCTTTGCTCAGGGACAAGCGGGAGAACGGTTTGGTGTGCGGAACTCCAACGCCCAAGCAGTCATCGAAGGCGCAGGGGATCACTGTTGTGAATATATGACCGGGGGGGTCATCGTCGTATTGGGTAAGGTCGGGCGCAACGTCGGGGCTGGCATGACCGGTGGTTTGGCCTACTTCCTCGATGAAGACGGCACCTTCCCCACCCACGTCAACCCCGAAATCGTCAAAGTCCAACGGGTGATTACCCCTGCGGGTGCGGCTCAGTTAAAGAGCTTGATTCAAGCCCATAACGATCGCACCGGTAGTCCCAAAGCCCAAGAGATTCTGGCGAACTGGGATCACTATTTGCCCCTGTTCTGGCAGGTGGTGCCCCCCTCGGAAGCCGACAGTCCGGAGGCCAACCCCGAAGCCAGCGAAAAAGTGCTGGTAACCGCCTAATTAGGTCTCCAGGCTATCTCAAGGCAGCTTTAATTTAATGGAAGAGTGCGGCGCTCTACGCCGTACTCTTTCGCCTTAAGTTGGGGTTGAGTTAAGCCGAGTCAGGTCACCCCTCAAAACGGCCCGAGGGTTTCGGGTATCTTAGGGATAGCCGAACGTTGATGCTGATAAGGAGATCTTTGTGCGTTGTCTGTCCACGGTTTTAGCCCTACGGCGTTACCTCAATCTGGTGCGGCTCTCGTCCCTTCCCTCCAATGCCGCTCCAGAGGCTCCCACCCTCCCCCGGATTGGTTTTGTGCCCACCATGGGGTGCCTCCATGCCGGACATCTCAGCCTCATTGAGCGGGCCCGGGCAGAAAACGACTACCTGATCGTCAGTCTTTTCGTGAATCCGACTCAGTTTTCCCCCCAGGAAGATCTCGATCGCTATCCCCGGGATTTGGTGGCGGATCAAGCCCTCTGTGAAGGGGCTGGGGTGGATGTGCTGTTTTTACCCAGTGCTGCCGAGTTGTATGGCAAAGCGGGGCAGCAACCCGGACTCTCCCCGCAGTTTACCCAAGTTATTCCTCCCGCATCCCTACTGACGGGACTCTGTGCCCAAGTGCGACCCACTCACTTTCAAGGAGTGGCCACGATCGTGGTGAAACTTCTGAACCTGATCCAGCCGAATCGGGCTTATTTTGGCCAAAAAGATGCCCAGCAACTAGCCATTATTCGGCGGGTTGTCGCAGATTTAAACTTAGGTACCGCAATCATCGGCTGTCCCATTGTGCGGGAAGCCAGTGGATTAGCCCTCAGTTCCCGGAACCGTTACCTCTCTCCCAGCGAACAGCGTCAAGCCACTGTGCTCTCCCGTGCCCTCTTTGCAGCTCAAGATGCCTTTGCGGCAGGACAATGCGATCGGCAGTCCCTGGTGAGCCGTGCCCGCAACATTTTAGAAACGGAACCGGAGGTTAAATTTGAGTATCTAGACCTAGTAGATCCTGATACACTAGCTCCTTTGGAAAAAGTTGAAATCAAGGGGATGTTAGCGGTGGCCGCACAGGTAGGTTCTGCTCGTTTAATTGACAATGTTGTGCTCAAGGCTCGTCAGCCTATTATTGCCATCGATGGCCCGGCAGGAGCGGGGAAATCAACGGTGACCCAGCGGGTTGCCAAAGCTCTAGACTTGCTCTATTTGGATACGGGGGCCATGTATCGCGCTGTGACGTGGTTTGTTCTCAACGCGAAGGTTGCCCTCACGGATGAATTAGCGATCGCGGATTTGGTGGCTCAATGTCAGATCCGGTTTGAATTTCCCAAGGGAGAAGCCTTTACCCCTACCCGAGTTTGGATTAACGATCGGGAAGTGACGGCGGCCATTCGTGGGTCTGAAGTGACGGCCCACGTTTCTAATATTGCGGCCCAGTCAGCGGTGCGGCAATGTTTAGTGAAGGAACAACAACGGTATGGCCAACACGGCGGCTTAGTGGCGGAAGGGCGGGACACCGGCACAACGGTCTTTCCCGATGCCGAGTTAAAAATTTTCTTAACCGCTTCTCCAGCGGAACGGGCCCGCCGCCGTCAACAGGATATGCAAAACCTGGGTCAGCCCTGCCGCAGCCTAGAAGAATTGGAATCGGAAATTAAACGCAGGGATCGTTTAGACAGTTCCCGGGCCATTTCGCCTTTGGTGCAAGCTCCCGATGCCCTGTACTTGGAAACCGATCGCTTAACGATCGCTGAAGTCACGGCAAAAATTGTCACCCTCTATCACGAACGCATCAAGACGGCCATCAAGACAGTCCCTTAGACTGCTAACCGGCTTGAGCCTACAAAAGCCTACAACCAGCGCTAAAATGGGGCATTAGTGCCCACTTCCTTTTTCCTTGACTCCTATGACCAGCCCTCGTTTAATTCTAGATTTGCTGCGCCACGGCCAACCCCAAGAAACAGCGATCGTGCAGGGCTGGTT
>JBEAPM010000233.1:0-12948 GCA_041164445.1 Cyanobacteriota bacterium | reverse complement strand
AAGTTTCGGTAGCGGGCAATCAATTAAAACTGCAGTTACAGTCCATTCTGCCCCCCTTAGATCCCCACTCTCCCCCCTGCCTAACCTTAGCGGATGATGTGGCGGAAGATTGGCGCGAACCTTCTTTTTCTGAGCAATTTGAAGCCCTGGGAAATCTGCTCCTGCTACAACCGGAAACGGGGCGACTCAGTTTAAACTTAGAAGTGACGAAAAACCTCTTCCAAGCGATCGGGGGCAAGCTTCTCATTCGGGAAAAAGTGGATCATGGTGAAGTGATGACGGTCTTTTTACCCCTAGAGCGGCTTTAAGGGGATACCTCAGATTCCTGTGCCGAATTCCAGAGTTCCGAAAGTAATAGTTTACCCCGATCGTTTCGGGGGAGAGCCTCTAGCTCCATCCAGATCTTGGGACGTTGGGGCGGACTGAGACGTTGTTGAGCGATCGTCTTTAACTGTGGCCAATCCGCTACACCCACACACAGCGCCACCACCTGCTCTCCCCACTCTGGGTGAGGCCGGCCGATCACCGCTACGTCTTTTAATAAACCTGTTTGCAGTAAAAGAACTTCGACCTGCTCCGGGTTAACGTTTTCGCCCCCTGTAATGATCACCCGATCGAGTCGTCCCGCAATGTAGAGGTAGTGATCAGCACCAATCCAACCCCGATCGTTAGTCAGTAGTCTCCCCTGCTCCAAGCTGCGATCGGGGGGATAGTAGCCCAAAGCCAAGGACGCGGATTGGATCGTAATGCGGCCCTCGGGTTTCAGGGGGGGGAGCCGATCGGGTGCGAGGGGTGGAGGTTCAATGAGATCACTCTGGGTCGGCAGAAACTGCACCTGACAGTGAGGCAGCAACCGCCCCACACTCGTATTGCCCTCCAGAAACCCCTGAGGAGCCAGGGTGGCCACCATGCCCGCCGTCTCCGTCATGCCATAGGTGGGCGCTAGGGGTAATCGTAACGATCGTGCTTGATCCCGTAAATCGTCCCGGAGGGCAGCTCCTCCCACAAAAATAAGGGCAAAGCGGCGCAGCCAATCCACCCCCTCTGGAGGGAGTTCTGCTAGGAAACGATGCAGTTGAGTGGGCACTAAGGAGAGGTAATAGTTGCCCCCTGTCCAGTTCTGCAGGAATGTTGCTGCCTCTCTCTCAGCCCGAAGCTCGGACAACTCGTCACGGTTCAGATCTAGAGCCGGATCTAAAGCCCGAAACGCCGCCAGGATCTCCCGGCTGGAACTGAGAATTAACTCCCCTTGGGTTAAAAACGATCGCATAAACTGCATAAAACCACTGACATGGTAGAGCGGCAAAAGGCAACAGCTTGAGAGGGGTTGATCAGGCAAGAGATTCGATCGTTGTAGACCCTCTACCGCAGCCCGGAGGGTGTTCCAAGTGTGATGGGCAAAGCGCAGCCCACCACCGGATCCCCCCGTTGCCATCAGGATGGCCCCGGCAGGCAGTCGGGATCCTTTAGAAACAGCGGGAAAAGGCACGGGTGGCTCCACTCCCCAAAGTTGATCCCCTTGGCTGGGATCCAGTAGCTGTAACTCTCGCAAGGCTTGCCATTCCGCCAGACTCCACTGGGGATTGCCCAAAATGACGGGGGCTTGAACCTCGATCGCTACGATCGTTGCGGCGAGAAAGTCCAGGGGATCCGGTTCTACGACTAAGACGGTGGGCAAAGCCAGGTCTACTCCACTCCCCAATCTGCTCCCCAACTCCTTCCCTAGAGGGGACTTCAGGAGTCGTTGACGGTAAAGGGCTAAGCGATCGTTCCATTGGGCAGACTCAGCACCGAACTGAAAATGAAGATGCTGCATACATTCGGTCTAGCGGCAAATAATTAATCATAGCGCCTAGGGGCTGTCATCATTTAGCGCTGAAGTGTTTATACGGCAGTCGTTTCAGCCCCTAGGCAGGTTTGCTGGAGCGGGCGCGGTAACCTTGATGTCGCAAGGCTTCTAGACCTAATTGATGACGCGCCCTAGGGCCCTAGGGAAAATTTCTTGTACCCTAGAAAGGGATCAGGTTTAAGGGAATCCTAACAACGTTGGCAGGATCGTTCCCCTTAAATCCGAAACCCCACCCATGACTGTAGATTTTTCCTGTGACTTCACCTGCTCCCGCCGCTAGTTCATCCAGTACTTTCCCTGGCTTCGATCGCCAGAATCCTCCGGATCCCCAGTTGATTGATGCCTGCGTTCACTGTGGCTTTTGTCTGGCAACCTGCCCCAGTTATCGAGTGCTTGGAACGGAAATGGATTCTCCCCGTGGGCGAATCTATTTAATGGATGGCGTTCAAGAGGGTAGCATTCCCCTAAATCCATCAGTGGCGAAGCATTTTGACACTTGTCTAGGCTGCCTGGCCTGTGTGACCACCTGTCCTTCTGGGGTGCAGTACGATCGCCTCATTGCGGCGACCCGGCCTCAAGTCGAGCGTCAGGTGCCTCGATCGTTACCGTTGCAAATGTTACGTCAGTTTATTTTTGCGGTTTTCCCCTATCCCGATCGATTGCGCTGGTTGTTGCGTCCCCTGGGGTTATACCAACGATCGGGGTTGCAGGCTTGGCTCCGCCAAAGTGGTTTGTTCAAAGCGCTCCCCCAGCAAATCACGGCGATGGAAGCGTTATTACCGGAAGTTTCTGCCGAGGCTTTTCAGGATTCGTTTCCCCCCCAGGCCATTCAGCAAGGTAATGCGATCGTCGTTCCGGCTCAAGGGGAGCGGCGATATCGAGTGGGCATGGTGTTGGGGTGTGTGCAGCGCTTATTTAATCCTGAAGTGAATGCCGCCACCCTGCGGGTGTTAGCGGCCAATGGTTGTGAAGTGGTTATCCCCAAAAACCAAGGGTGCTGTGCCGCCCTCAGCCATCACCAAGGCCAAGAACAGCAAACCCAAACCCTGGCACGGGAAATGATCGACTGCTTTGCTGACCATGCCCTCGATGCCATTGTTATTAATGCCTCAGGATGTGGCCATACCCTCAAGGAGTACGGCGAGATCCTCAAAGAAGACGATCGCTATGGGGAAGCTGCCGAAACCTTTGCCCATCAGGTGAAAGATGTTCAGGAATTTCTCGCCACGGTGGGCTTGACCGCTCCCTTACATCCCCTGGCCGATCGTCCCCTCGCCATCGCCTACCAAGATGCCTGCCACATGCTGCATGGTCAAAAAATCTACCAACAACCTCGGCAATTGCTCCGCCAAATTCCTGAAGTAACCCTCAAAGAACCCTTAGATGGATCCCTCTGCTGTGGCAGTGCCGGAGTTTACAACATTTTCCAACCGGAGGTAGCGGCAGAATTGGGACAACAAAAGGTGAAAAACTTGCTCAACACCGGGGCAGACTTGATTGCCTCCGCCAACATTGGTTGTTTTGTGCAAATTTCTCATCACCTGGAAAAACAAGGCAAAAGTATTCCTGTTCTCCATCCCATGCAACTCCTCGATCGCTCGATCGCGGGACAAAAGTTAGGTTGTTAGGTCGCACAATGAACGAACCTCTAGCCTAACTCCGGGAGCTAATGGTCTGAGTGACGGTTTTCCATTCATCATAGTCTTGAATGGCAACTCCCTGAAAGATGGTGCCCTTGATATAACGGCACCACTCCTCATAGTGATCTTTTTCTCCCTGAGTAGCATAGTATTGGCTGGCGTGTTCCGCACTTTGGCCGTTCAGCCACATCGGTAGGGTTGGAAAACAAGTTAAGCCTTGTAGGGCTAGTGCCCTGAGTTTTTGTTGCCAATGCAAACGATTAATATCCATAAAACCCTCCCTTCTCCGGTACTGTTATTGACTTGGCACATTGATGCTGTTCTGAGTTAAAGGTTCCACTTAAGGAGCCTCCCCTGAAGCAAAACAGGTTACGGGATCTCGACCAGCAGGTGATAGAGTCCCACCTCAACCCCCCGGAATGAACTTCAGGACATGAGGGGCTGGGTCAGAAATCTCCCGTTGCTAACGTTGATGCTCCACCTTAGCAACCCTTAAACTTTTTTTGATCGATCTAAGTCCTTCCGGGGGTAGATCTCAATCTGCTTCATGGGTGATCCAGCGGATCCAGCGCCCTAGGGTGCATCATCAATTCAGTTCAGAGCCCTTACGGTATCGACTCGACAACATTCGCCGCATTCGTCCCCGTTACAGTAGAGGCGAGATCTGAAGGATGAAGCCCATTCAGTTGCTGCTCGATCGCTTCCATCCGTGACTCTAACTGCACTAACCTTAAACCTCCTGCTCCGCTTTATTGGCACAGGGGAAAAAATCACCGATCTGCGTCCCTTTTCTAGCCTGCATTATTCATGAGCAGTAGACGACTGAGGGATTTATCCAGATTGAAGCGTAAGATTGGCAGCCCAACAACGCGATCGAGAGCGTCAAAGCCGTTTGGAAGATTTGGGTGTCCGCTTTTTGCGCTTTACTGAAGCTGAGGCTATTCATCAAACAGAGGCAGTACTGCAAGCCATTTCTGCCTGGATCAGTGAACAGCAGACCCTCCCCTAACCCCTCCGAGGAGGGGAACCGAGTCGTTCTAACTCCCCTCTCCTGGGAGCTCCTGGGAGAGGGGCTGGGGAGAGGGTTCAAACGCTGCTCAACAGCCGACCCTCCCCTAACCCCTCCCAGGAGGGGAACCGGAATTGTAGAGTTTTTCCATTGCTGTGCCTCTGTGGATGACCTGTTGTTATAAGCTTACAGGTTTAGACGCATAGCGATCGTTACTGCGCTAAGGGTTCAAAGCAGAACGTTTTGAACAGCAGAATAATATAGTAGGACTATCCCTTGAGCCGACCTGCTATGCAAATCAGCATCGATCTCGAACAAGCAGTTTTAAGAAACCTGCGTCAGCTTTCCCCTGAAAAACAGCAGCACGTTTTGGACTTTACTGAATTTCTTAAAAAACAACAGGCTCCGAACCAATCCAACCCCAGTCTGAAGGGAATCTGGAGCAACCTGGTAATAGATATTACTGAGGAAGATATGGCTGAAGCTCGTCGTGAAATGTGGGGGAATTTCCCAAGAAGCGGTTGAACAGAGTATGGGGGAAGCGATCGTGTTTCATCTGGATGGCTTGAAGATGGAAGGTCTGGAAATTCCACTGCCTACCGCTCTATACGCCTATGTTGACATCTAGCGATCGCTGGCATGAAGAACCGTTAACCCCACCACTTCATCCGCCTCTCCGTAACGGATGACAATATCTTCCTCCGTTAGCTCTGTTTCATCAGAAGACTGAGGGGGATTATGAAAGTCAATATAAAGGACATCGGCTTCAGCATCGTAGAGCAACAAAAAGGCTCGTTTGGGTAAGTTTTTGATGATCATCAACACTTTACTCCTTCTTCCAGTCTTTGGTTTCTTGAAAAGCTTTAATTTCTTTATATAGGCTTGCTACTGTTTCACCCTGAAAGAGATGATCCTTCATCTGTAGATAATCACCTGTGCCTAATCCGCAGGCAGCCCAAAATCGAGCAACTTTTTCCGGTTCCCAGTGCTGTAAGAGAATTTGTAAACCTTCATTGAGAATTTCGTGTTCTGGTTGAACCTGAACTTGTAGATTATTCATAATTGTTATTCCTCTAAAACAAAGTGAATGGGATTAATGGCTAGAATTTGCTCACTTTGGTAACGATTAAGTAGGCGTTTATCACAGGTAATGAAGTAGTCACAACCTGCACGTTCTGCACAAACTAAATGTAAGGCATCTAGCGGCTTAAGACCTCTGCTTTCTAGATTAGTTGCTCTTTGAAAAATCATTTCATCGACAAGTTGAACCAGTGAAGCCATCTGTAAGTAATGCCCAACGGTAGCTTGCCGCTCAGGATTTGAATTCCGGTTATTTTCATATTCTAGAGCGGCTGAATTAACCAGTCTTAGTTTGCCATTGCGAATAGCTTGCAAAATGAGGCTGACTGCCTGAGTTTCCAGGAAAATCTTAGGCTGGCTTTGATCATCAAAAGGGCGATTAAGGGCGCTGGTATCGAGATAGATTTTCATTTCTATTCTATGGTAACGACACTGTTTGATCCATTGGGTTGATCAAGTTTCCTCTGACTGCCCGTACTCTTCACAAATGGTTTTCGCGCCCAGGTGCAGGGTAATCACTGCCAGTGCCACCACCAGCATCGGTATAAACTCCCCGGTGAAGCCCATGGAAACCAGGACGGCCTTGTAGGTATTCAACGTATCTTTATTGGTCAGGTCTGCCCAGGTTTGCCACTGTTCGTAAAGCATCCCACCTTCTTCACACAGGTCTCGTCGGGCCGATCGGGCAGATTTGCACAAAAAGCTTTCTGGAGGTTCCCCCGTGGCGGTAGCGATCGCAGCGAACTGTTTGTCTAGAGCTTGTTGACGATCGCCTTTTGTAAATCCGTCGGGACTTGGGTGCGGATCTCGCGTAACTGGGTATCAATTTCATCGGATAGTCGCTGTAACTCGTGCTCAGAAAGGCTTTCCATCTTTTTCAGTCTCCCCTCTCCGTAGTCAATACGCTCATCTTAGCTTGAAGGTGCCTCAGCGATCGGGCCGGGTACTGAGGGCAAGGAACTCCGCTTCCGAAAGGCACGAAATCCCTAAGGTTTCTGCCTTTGCCAGTTTGGAGCCTGCGTCAGATCCCACCAGTACATAGTCTGTTTTGTTACTGACACTATTGGTCACTTTTCCCCCAGCCTCTTCCACGATCGCTTTGGCTTCTTCTCGGGTGAGGGTGGGCAAGGTGCCGGTGATGACGATCGTTTTGCCTTGAAGGGGCTGCGGTGTGGTGTCTGGACGGGGGGCTTTCGGCTCTGACCCGGCGAGCTGTAGGCCGATCGCTTGCAACTGTTGGATCAGGGTTTGATTGTGGGGCACTTGGAACCAGTCTGCAACGGATTAGGCAATTTCGGGGCCGATGTCGTAGACTGCTGCGATCGTTTCTGGGCTGGCGTAACGGCATATCCCCATGATCGATCGCTTCTAATTTGAAGGTTACTAACCGGGAGGCCAAAGTCTCACTGGCTTCGGGCAAGGTAATTCTAGGTCGCACCAGCCGGATTAAATGTCCCTGAATATCCAGCACTTGATTTTGCAGAAACCGATACCAGATTTGCATTTGTTCCGATAGGCATCGCACTCGAAACTTAGAACCTCGATTGAGATAAATCATTCCCGCTCGATCCGGCACACCAGGAATACTGCACAGATGCACATCCGCCGGTAAATCCTGGGGCAGGGACGGTTCGTTGACTGCCTCAAGCTGCTTTTTGAGGGCTGAGTACAGAGCATACCCATGATCCGCTGGTAAGGTTTTGCCCTGCACAGAAAGTTGAATTTCTAGAAAATTTGATGTCATTATTGACCTCCGATGGAAAGCTAAACAGAATGATGTCAAGACATGGATGAGATTTTTTTTTGAATGGGATGAACAAAAAGCCTGGAGCAATGAACGTAAGCATGGAATATCATTTGACGAAGCCCAAAACGCTTTTTATGATCCACATGCGCGGGTATCCTATGACCCCGATCATTCTCAGGATGAAGATCGCTATATCTTGTTGGGCATGAGTTCAGACCTCCAATTACTTATGGTTTGCCATGTTT
This sequence comes from Cyanobacteriota bacterium, assembly GCA_041164445.1. GTDB lineage: Bacteria > Cyanobacteriota > Cyanobacteriia > Prochlorotrichales > Prochlorotrichaceae > JBEAPM01. The sequence continues at coordinate 5,378 of JBEAPM010000233.1, read as the reverse complement.
ACCGAGAGCCGGATCGATCCATCCGAATTATTTCTGCTCGAAAAGCAACCAAACGCGAAATGCTACAGTACCAGGACTTTTTGTTATGAGAGACGAGTACGATTTCTCCGAATCATCACCCAACCCTTATCTCAAGCACTTGAAACCGCAGGTGACCCTTCATGTGGATGAAGAGGTGGTCTCTTATTTTCAAGCGCTGTCGAATGAAACTGGCATTCCCTACCCCCATCTGATCAACTTGTACCTTAAAGATTGTGTGCGGACGAGACGAAAACCAGTCCTGGAATGGATTAACTAGCTTCAAATTCTCCCGTTTCGTTCTGTCGGGCCATTTGTTCCGTCTCCTGCTGGAGCATCTTGACCAACTCCGGCGGAGCCTGGACGATCGCCCCCTTGCCATAAAACAAAACCCAACGCCTCACCTCATTCAGCCCCCGAGCCAGAAAGTGCAGCGTCAAAGAACCATCAGGGTGTTCCTCAATTTCCTGGGTCGGATGCCAGCGCCGTTCCCGAATATAGGGCGCAGTGGCCGCATCAAACCAGATCACGATCAGGGTGGGCACTCCCCCCACCTCATGCTGAAAAACTGACTCAAAATGATCCTCAGCATCAAAGGCTGGGTCAATTTCAAACGGTTCCTCCAAAACCTGGAGCGATCGCGTAGAAAACTAATATCGTTACGAATTGTACGTTCACTTACCTCCAGGACTTCCGCCATACCGACTGCCGTTTGACGTTCCGGGGATCTCAGTAAGCGATCGATAAGGCTTCGCCATGCGCTTTCAGCGATCGCTAATAAGCGTTCCAGATGACGGGACATAGGTACCTCTCAACTCACAGATGCCCTATGTTAGTTTGGCTACCCTGCAAAAACCTTTCCGGGTTGAAAAACTTTTCCGGGTTCTGAAAAAACTCGGACATGGTGGATCCCTCCCCTGACCAAGGGGAAGTTAGAAGGGGTTTGACGATAAGCGAACTTAAGCCAAGGAGTACTAGTCCCACCGATCGCCAAAAATATTCTGCACACTTTTGGCAATACGCCGTAGATCAGCTTCCAGTAAGGGGGGCCAGTCAATCCCCGCTTTTTGTCCCTGGTCATACCAGTATTGACTATCCTGCACTAAGGTATAGAGCGCTAGCACAAGGGAACGCTCCAAGGTCGTAACGCCTCGCAAGCCTTCATACAAAACTTTGAGGGCCAGTAAAAGGGTTGTAACTTGCCCCGGAATGGGAGGTTTTTGTTGACGTAGACGATCGGCTAGATTGACTTGGCTCGGGTCTTGAGGGGAATGAGCCTGCTGCATAATGAGCTGGTAAGCTTCAACGTAATCCATACTCGTCCTATTGTCCCCCTTGGAGCAATTGTTGGCGAAGTTGAGTGAGTTTTTGCTGGGCGGCAGCATCTAGATTTTGCCCTAAAAATCGTTTGGAGGACGATCGCTGCCGTTGTTTGCGAGAGATGTGTCGCTGAGTCAGCCCCAAGTCATTCCCCAGTTTTTGCGCAGACATCCACTCTGCTCCATAGCCCACCGCCGTCATCCACTGGGCACGATCGGAGGTTGCCACAATTAAGCGCTTGGAAAAGCGTCGGAGATCTTCGCGAAAAAATAAAGCACAATATCGTTCAATATAACTATCGGCGGTCTGACCGAAATTTGTATAATAAACAGATACATGAGGGGTTAGCTGTTCTCGTTTGCCATAGTGCCCTTGATATTGGGCATCAAAAACTAACTCTGTTTCATGATCATGGTAGGCACTGTAATTCGTTAAGCCCTCCGCTAAGGCATGACGAGATTCTGCTAAACCATGACGATCGCGGAGATGTTTTAAGTGGGTCACACACCCGATGATGTTATAGCCATCGACCAAGAGAACTGCCGGTTGGTGAGAAGACATAACATTACATATAGAAATTAGATAAAGGTTTACAGGCGCACCTGTTTTAAAGTTTAACAAACTTTTAACCGTTCCTAGACCGCACCGAGGGGGAAAGGAGGAAATCCGTAGCGACCACGCCTTTTCTTTCCTGCAAGATCCCATGAGATCGAGGGACTGTCATCCATGAGGCATAAAATGCCAAGGCGTTCAGAGAACCGCGTGTAAGGTTTCGCTTTCAGTGGAAAGCCGCTTTTCCCGGTATTTGGACAGCCTAGAATAACAACTGTAACGATTTATTCCTTAAAGGCAAGCAAGTATTCTACAATAGGAGGTGTCGGGAACAAAATGTTTCCGTTCACTCCTCACACCACACTTCGCCTAGACTTTATGTCTGGGCGTTTCTTCTTTAAAGGGCGGGAACGAGTAGACCTTCCGGTTCAAATTGGCCGATTTCATTCAATTGCCAACATCGATAGTCCAAAAGCTGATCCTGTTGAATCGATAAAATTAAATAAGCATAGCTAGACCAAGCCCAATGGCGATCGCGCTCCGAGGGAATGGCGGGATGATTGGGATGGGAATGGTAAATGCCCAGGATGATCTGTCCGTGCTCCCGTCCCCACTTTTGGGCGGTGAGTAAATCCTGAGGATCAATCCAATAGCGATCGGCCTGAGAATGGTACAAACTTTCTGCCGCCAGTTCTAGCCTAAAGTCTTGGGCAATGTCCGGTGCCCAAGCATTTGCGGTGGGCCAAATTTTACGACAGTATCGATCGTCCCCTCTTTTCTGCCCTAGCAGTAAGCCGCAACACTCTTGGGGATAGGCCTGCTGGGCCTGCTCCACCATCGTTTGAATTTGAAAACGATCGCAATGTAGCATCTCAATACCAATCCCATCTTTAAGGGGCACCTCGAAAAATTCAAACGTAAATTCCTCTTCTAGACAATAGTAGAAACTGTGGTAACGGTTCGCTATTCACCCCAACTCATGGAGATTCCCTAAGGGCTTTTAACGCAAGAATGGAGTACTGAGCACTTTACTCTTGCGCCTTACCTTGACCGCCACGTTAAGCAGCCGATTCAGAGTTGCCCCTAAACAATTGATAAAATACTGAGGGACTCACCCCAACATAACGAACCACTAATACACTTAACCACACATTCCATATTACCATTGTAAAAGTTGTCGTCATAGCTGCGCCCACCGCTCCAATGATTGGAATCGCAAAAGCATTGAGGGTCAAATTGATCAACGCTGCACTCCCAAAAACGATCACCGATTTATTTTGGTGCCCCGTCATAGCCATCAGATAGCCGACAGAACCACAGAAGGCACTAACCAACTGTCCTAAAATTAGAATTTTTAATGCCCAGGTGCCCGCCACAAAGGAGGGACCAAACCAACCCATCACAGGGGCAGCAAAGGTCAATAGGAGTAAGGCAATGCCCAAGGAGGGCCAGAAGATCCAGAGGGTGACGGCGGCAACCAAGGTTTGTAATCCTTTCATATCCCCTTGGGTGTAAAGCATGGTAAAGGTTGGTGCTGCCACCATATTAATGGTCTGCAAGACTACGGCAACCCACATCGCCGTTTTGACTGCCGCCCCATAAATTCCCGCTTGTTCAGGGCCAAGTATTGAACCGACCATGACAATATCCGTCTGCTGTAAAACAATGACAAAGGCATTTTGCAGTAATAAAACGAGGGCAACCTTCATCCACTCACGATGGGCATAGACCGGAGGGGCCGGTAAAACCTCGTCGTCTAGTTTTTGTCCCAGGAGCCACAGTTGCCAGAGAATAACCGCCAATAATAAAACACTGGCAGATCCCACCAAGGGTAAACTCGTGACCTGGTGATCCTCTTCGAGGAAAAAGAATCCAGCCCCTAAAACCAAGACGGGCCAAATAATTTGAGACGGTGCATAGGCTAGGGTGACATCATCTAACGCTCGGGCCGTTTCTAACTGTAAGTTCATCAGGGCCTGCAAGGGAATGAGCCAAATGCCCACCAGCAGGGGTTTTGCATAAATGAATGAGTAATAATGGTCTAGGGTTAAGATCGCGATCGTCCCGAGGAGGGCCACCACCAGACCCGCTGCAACCGTTGTCCACCAACTGCCGCGAATAATGCCCCGGACTAACCCCCAAGCTTGTTTGACGCGATATTGAGCAATAAAACGTAACACCGTGCGCGGCAACCCCAAACTAGCCAGGGTTGCCAGGAGTAACGTCCAGGACAAGACATATTCATAAATGCCATATTCGGTTTCTCCCATCCAACGTGCCAAGTAGACGCGAGACAGATAAACCAAGACCAACCCAAGGCCCTGGATAAGGATGGCTACCCCAGTATCCTTCGCTAAGGATTGGAAGCAAATTGCTCCAGAAGAGCGATCAGAAAGGAAGGCTTTAGTCATGACAGTTGAGGGATCAAAGGCGAAGCCTAGGGGGTGAAGAAACAAGCAGATTTAAGCAAATCGAGCCAAACTGAAACGGTGTAGAGCTTTTGGGGCTATCGTTTCAGTCCAGTGGAGCGATCGAGGTAGTCCATCCTGAAAAATCCAACGGCTAACCGCTACGATTGCCTTCGGCAGTTGCGGCGCAGAATCGGGAAATCATTTTAGGTTTCTCTATTATTGTTGAAGACTTAGCGAAAAGCGAGAATCCATAAAGTTCATAATCTCTCTTCCGTTCTGCCGCACTCTTTCGCTTTAAGTTGGTTCCCCGTGATCTGGTGCTAGAACTTCAGGGTATCTTGCAAGGCAAGATCCTTCGAGCGGATGCAATCTATGACCCATTCCTTCAACGATCGCTAGGGCGCGTCATCAATTAGGTCTAGAAGCCTTGCGGTATAAAGGTTACCGCGCCCGCTCTAGCAAACATAACTAGGGGCTGAAACGACTGCCGTATAAACACTTCAGCGCTAAGTGATGACAGCCCCTAGTACAGACAAAGCATAGGCCGTGGAAAGGCTCTGGGCATAATCTGTTCCATTGATGGCTAGCAATGAGTTCAGGGAAATAACTGTTGGCACGGATATCCGGCTGATCCTCGTGAAGACCAAGATATACCACCAGTAGAGATCCTTAGAGATTGAGAAATGAACAAATATTTACGTCTTGCCACAATCAGAAAAATTCTAAAGAAACAAAAATGGGGTATCAACTTAAGGCGGAATAGTGCGGCGCTTCGCGCCGCACTCTCCCATTAAATTTTCTCGCTTTCAGTGGAAAGCCCAAAAATGCAAGCTTTAAGAATTCGGTTGCCTGGAAATTTTTATGATAGTCAGATATACGACAAGAATCTTTACTTGTGGTGTATCGATGGTTCTAAGCTGATCAGTATCTAAATGTGCTATAATAGTATAAAAACAGTACATATTTTATGAGAATCAAAACTATTTGACAGTGGAAGAACGCCAAAATTTACAGCATGAGTTGAAGTATCACGAGCATCCAGATATTCGAGAAAGAATCCTTATCCTTCTCTTAAGA
>JBEAPM010000232.1:0-8026 GCA_041164445.1 Cyanobacteriota bacterium | reverse complement strand
AGATGTTCTCCGTCGGGACTAATGGCTAAGCATTCTAAGGCACTACTCATTTTGCCGAGGGAGCCCAATGCCTCACCGTCGGGAAACCGCCAGCGTAGAATCTGTCCATCTTCACTGCCGCTCAGTAAACACTCCCGATCGCGATCGAAGGCAAGACACTGGACACTGCCTTGATGGCCTTCTAAACGGACACTCTTGTTCTGACCTTGCCGCTGATCTAGGGACCAAATCCGAATCTGTTGATCGTAGCTGCCACTGACTAAATAACCGGGCACAAAAATTAAGGTTTGTACGGAGCCTTCGTGACCTTCCAAACTCATTTCCGGTAGACAATGGCTGGAGTGATATTCCTGGGGCTGGGACTCATTGTCCTGGGAACTGGGGATTCGCCAGAGTTGAATACAGTGATCATATCCGCCACTGGCTAAGCGATCGCTTTGGGGACTAAAAACCAGAGCACTAATGGGGCCGGAGATCGGACAGCTTTGTTGGAGTTTGCCGGTATCGAGGTTCCACAGGCAGAGTTTTTGATCATTGCCGCCTGTGGCCAAAAGATGACCATCTCCACTAATATCTAGGGCGTTTACCCAACCCTCGTGGGCCGTAAAGCGAGTGCCCCGTTGCCAATGGGGAACGTGGCTAGGGGGAATGCTGAGGCTAGAGGCAGTAGCAGGGGCATCGGTGCTACTCCAGAGAATAGGGTTTGGCAAGACTTGATTCAGGGCCTTGACTACTTGCCGGACACTGTGTTCGAGCCGTTGATGCTGTTCCTGAAGATTACGCACGGCCTGCAGCAATTGCAGATCACTGGCGGGATCGGGATAGTGCTCGGAAACGCGGCTGTCTAAGGCGGGAGCCGATTGATTGAGGGTTTGCCGAAGTTGTTCGAGTTCGTCATGCATTTCCTGGCGATGACGACGTAAAGCGTCAATACTGCCTCGCCGATTGCGTTGATCACCAAACCGACGATGCCAGCTATTGAGTAAAACCGCTAGCACTAAAGGACATAAAGTGTATCCTGGCTGCCCAGTGGTCAGGGTCAGAATAAAACCCAGGGCAGTAGCGGCTAAAACGATCGCTTCTGCGGTGAGTAGCCAAGTAAGTAACGTCATGCGCAATCCTGAGGATGAGGCATAGGCTAAATTTTATCAAAGATTTCACTGTGTCGAGCGAGTTTTTCAGGGTTGTAGCTCAAAGCGATAATTTTCAATGACGGGGTTGGCGAAGAGTTGATCGCACATTTTGTGCAGTTGGTCTTCCGCTGTGCTTTGATCCGGTGCCTGCACTTGCAAAGAGAGATATTTGCCCATGCGCACATTCTCAACGCCGGTATAGCCAAGCTGTTTTAGACTAGACTCCAAAGCCGTGCCAACGGGATCCAGCACCGAGGGGCGCAGGGTAACATAGATATGAGCGTGATAGGTTTGAGTCACAGTTGAGTCAAGGAATGGTAATCATTGTCTTAACTCTACCGCTAGACTGTCCCTTGCGGGAGGCCTGCCCCGATGACCGCCGCCTGCTCTCGGTTCGGATGTCCATTCCAGAGAATGCCCTTTTTCTAGCCTGCTTCGATCGCTAAGCCCATGACCCACCAACGGACTCGAAGTCAAAATCGTATTCTGACGTTGCTCAATGCGTTGCCCCGGCCCGTATCGGCTCAGGAGGTGTATCTGGAATTCCGAAAACGCAATCAAGGTATGGGGCTAGCCACGATCTATCGCTCCCTAGAAAGCTTAAAACGGGACGGTTTAGTGCAGATGCGAACCCTGGCGAGTGGTGAGGGGGTCTATAGCTCAGTTCAGGACGATCGTCACCATTTGACCTGTGTGGAATGTGGGGAGTCTCTCCCCATACAGGAATGTCCCGTTCATGCCCTAGAGGAGCGCTTGCAGGAAAGTCATCATTTCAAGATTTACTATCATACCCTGGAATTTTTTGGGCTGTGTCAACACTGTCAAGAAGGACGCACGATCGTGACGACGTAGTTCTCTTCGGTTAAATAGGCCTGGGCAATATCTTGAAGATCCTTGGCGGTGAGTTGCTGCACCTGCCGAGGATACTGCAGGGGAACATAGGGGTTGTGGAGAATATTATAAAACCCGTAGAGTTGGGCAATTTGCAGCGGGGTTTCCAAGGAAAAAGTAATGTTGTTGAGCAGGAGACGTTTGGCCCGTTCCATTTCCCTCGCACTCGGCCCCTGCTCCCGAATTCGCCTTAACTCATGGAGAATGAGGGCTTCCACCATCGTTACATAGGATTCCTCAAGCCATGCGATGATGGTGAAGCGGCTAGCCGCCTTACGGAGTTCCAATTCGGAACAGACATCCTGAACCACTTGCCGTTGTTCCCGCAGGATTTGCACGAGGGAGGAGAGTCGTCCCCCACTCAGGATCACGCTCAGCACCTCTAATCCGCAAATCTCCTGCAGGTGATCGATGGCTGGGGTTGCCCACCCTAACATTAAGCTGGTTTGATCCAGGTAGGGGAGTTGCCGTTCCGATCGCTGAGCCTTGATGGGAAAAGGTTCTTTTAGGACATTGGCGGGGGATAAATCGGCTAAATTCGCCCGATCTAAGGGAGAGGGAAAAACTTCAAAAGCCTGCTGAATATGGTGTAAACATTGAGGCTTTTCAATTCCACCCGCCACAACGATCGTAATATTTTCCGGTTGATAATGACAGCGATGAAAGGCTTTAAGGTCATGATTAGAATGATCTTGAACCTGTTCGGGAGTCCCCAGAATCGATCGTCCATAGGGATGGGCTGGGTATAACTGTTCATTGAAGTATTGCCAACTCAATGCCCCAGGATTGTCCAGCATTTGATTAATTTCCGCTAAGACAACCTGCCGTTCTCCTTCCAATTCCAGCGGACAAAGACTGGCTTCTAAAAGGATATGGGCTAGGGCTTTTAAACAGGGTTGAAATTGTTCCGCCCCAGTGGCTACCACAAAGTGGGTATAGTCATAGCTGGTAGCGGCATTGGTCACCCCGCCTTGATTCTCAATTAAACGATCGAACATCCCTGGAGCCAACTGAGGCGTGCCCTTAAAAATCATGTGCTCAAGAAGATGGGCAATGCCATTACTCTCCGCCGGTTCTATGGCAGCACCAGCACTAACCCACACATCCGCGACCACAACTTCCGTGGGCAAGGGTTGATAAATAACATTCAGATTGTTAGAGAATTGCAACACCTCTAACCCAGTGGGCTCGAACATGGAATTTTCCCTGATGGTGAGCTAATTTACTTATTTTAAGTGTTCTAAAACACTTTGGGACCTCCGATGTTATGAGATGCGGAGTAATAATCTGTCTGGGTCAATTGTTCATGGGCTCTTTGGAGATGGCTGGCCCGCTGCACTAAGACTAAGAGATATTTGCCATTGGAGGTCACCACGGGGCCGATCGCACCGGGTCTTAGGGGTGATCCGCTAAGAGCCCAAGATCTTGGGCGCTTAAGCGCAGGTTGAGACGATGGCAGAGACGATCGATCCCTTGGGCTGACCACTGGTGGGGATTGGGATGATTGGGTTCCACAATGATTTGAACTGCAAGCGGCTCAACAAAATCAGCGATCGTTTTGAGAATAAAGGCTTCTAAATTCAGCGAGGTATTAACAACAATCTGAACCCGATTTTGCAGGCGAGCATGTTTAGCGAAGGGGCAAAAGGGATACTTGTTGAGGATAGTGCGGGGGGCTTCCACGATCGTTTCAATCCAGTGCCAGATTTCCTCTTGAATTATGTCTTCTGCTTCAACCTTCATAAATACCGAGGCAAAATTATGGGCTCTCCTGATTTTACTGGCTACCCCCTTAAGGCGGAAGAGTACGCCGTACTCTTCCCTTAAATTTTTTTGCTTGCAGTGGAAAGCCTTTTTGTTAGATGTATATAATGAGCCCATCTTTTGAAGGAGCTAGCATGAGTATTGACTTAACCGATCGCCAAACCGACTATGAAACTGATGTGGCCGCCTGGGCTGTTGAGCAGGCTGAACTACTGCGTCAGCAGCGTTTTGACGTTTTGGATTGGGAACATATTGCAGAGGAATTAGAGGACGTGGGTAAAAGTGAACAACGGGAGTTAGCCAGTCGTTTTGCGGTGTTAATAGCCCATTTATTAAAATGGCAATTTCAAAGCGATCGTCGCAGCAAAAGTTGGGAACGAACAATCAAAGAACAACGCAAAGCCCTAGCTTTTCATCTTAAAAAAGTGCCCAGCCTTAAACCGAAACTGAGGGATTCAGATTGGCTAGAAGCGATCTGGTCGGATGCGGTGACGATCGCTATCCGAGAAACTGCTCTTGCCGATTTTCCTGAAAACTGTCCCTGGACGATCGAAGAAATTCTGGATCAGGGGTGGTTTCCTGAAGCGTAAAATGTAAAATGGTCAGTATCTATTTAACCGAGTATACTATTCCTCAAATCGATCGGCTTGCAGGAATTTTAGCCCTCGCGTTTTGTAGAGAGGAAGATCATGGTCACACCACAGCGGGATCCCATTGATGAGCGCATCGATCGTTTAACGGAAAATGTGAATCAGCTTCGGGAAGAGTCTAAGCAGTTCCGTGAGTAGTCTAAGGAACTTCGGGAAGAAGTCAAAGAGATTGTCGAAAGTATTCGTCAGTTACGAGATGAATTGAAGGAATTAAGTATGCGTTTTGGTTACTATCAGCAGTCTACCCAAGCGATCGTTAATTTAGCATTTTCTCTGATTGCTAGCGCTACAATTTCAGTATTTATTAGTACCATCATTAAGCGATGATAGGTGTATGACGATTCCTGTAGACATTGCTGCTAAAAATGAAAAAATATTACGCCAAATTGCTTTAGCGGTGTCTCGATCGCAGGGACAATTTAAGCTGATGCGGTTACGGTGTGATTACCGACAGGATCAACGCCAATTATGGCTTAACGTTGCCTGTTTTAGACATCCATTCATGCCAACTGTGAACAGCCAGAAGTGGTAACGGAACTTCCCGATCTGCTTCGCATTCAAACGGTGGGAATGGCTGGAAAAATCCGTGCTGAACTCACGGCAGTAGGTACACATAATCTACGTGAATTTCAACGGGTACCTAATCTCAAATTAGAAGACTGGTTCTAGATTGAGTCGAAAAGCTTTTACGCGAACCGACAGCGTGACTTCATCCCACTGCCAGCGATCGTTGGGTTCTAGGATCTGGCGAGGGGTCTGTATTCTCACATCCCCGGTTTCTCCTAGAACGAAGCCCAATCAGTTGATGCTAGCCCCCAGAAACCGGGGATCTTGGCGCTCAAGGTTTAGCCCGGGCCCTCACCGGGGATTTTGCCGGAGTTGTCGATCGGACTCATGCACGATCGCAAGCTAACAACCCTCCGCAGGTCAATTTCAGCAATGTTCTAGAGATGTTCTATGATGATACCCATGAGGAACCGGGTGCTATTCCAGCTTTCCCTTGGCCCTTGGCGTTCCTGAGATTATACGTCTGCCCGGACTTCTGGATTCTTTAAACTCTAACCCTCCATGGCTACCCAGCATTGTCTTGCCAGCGATCGTCCTACAGATCTGTTACCGGAACGAATACCGAAACATGTTGCCGTGATTATGGATGGCAATGGTCGCTGGGCTGCTCAAAAAGGGCTGCCGCGTATTGTGGGACACCGCAAGGGGGTCGAAACTTTAAAGTCTTTGCTGCGCTGTTGCGATCGCTGGGGCATTGAAGTTTTAACTGCCTATGCCTTTTCTACGGAAAACTGGGGCAGACCTACGGCAGAGGTCGATTTTTTGATGGCGTTGTTTGAGCGGGTCTTGCGGCGAGAACTCAATGAACTCCTCGCGGAAAATGTCCGGATTCGCTTTGTTGGCCAATTAGCGGAACTGCCGGAATCCCTACAGACGGAAATTTGTCGGGCGATGACGGAAACGGAACAGAATAAGGGCATCTGCTTTAATGTGGCCACCAATTATGGCGGTCGTCAAGAAATTATTCAAGCCTGTCAGGCCCTGGCTCAGCAGGTTCAGGCGGGGACTTTGGCCCCGGAGGACATTACGGAGGCCCGCTTTGCTCAACATCTCTATACCCAAGATGTGGGGGATCCTGACCTGTTAATTCGGACGAGTGGTGAAATGAGAATTAGTAACTTTCTGCTCTGGCAATTAGCCTACTCAGAAATTTATGTCACCTCCACCCTCTGGCCAGATTTTGACCAAGAGGAGTTTCATCAGGCCCTCATTGCCTATCAGCAGCGCCACCGTCGTTTTGGAAAACTTTAGCTTATGGATCCGAACACAGTTCTGTTTTGTCGTTTAGATGGCTCAAATTCAGGGGGGCGGGAGCAGCATCGTTTGCTGTGTTTGGAGGAAAGTGGCTTACTCTCCCTCAGTTCTCCCCCGGTGCTGCGAGAGTTACTGGAAACGGCTGTCAATCTCTTAGATTTTCCCATCGCCTGGATTGGCTTGATGGAATTGAATGTGCTGCGGCTGCAATGCACCCTGGGGCTGAGTGAGTTTGGCTTAACCCATAACCTCTCCCAGCAGCGATCGTTACCGCGCTTAGATAGTTTTTGTAGCTATGTGGTGGATAGTGAAAAGGCGTTAATCATTGAAGATACTTTAGCCCATCCGGTGTTTGCCCAGTCTCCCCTCACCCATACCTATGGCATCCGCAGTTATTTAGGAGCCCCCCTGATTTGGACGAATGAGGATCAAGAGTGTTATTGCCTGGGAACGATCGCGCTGATGGATCGAACCCCTCGCCGCTTGTTGCCCAGCGATCGACAATGGGTTCAAGTCTTGTCCCGCTGGTGCATGAGTGAATATCTTTTAGCCACAGCCTTAAAACCAGCGAAGGTGACCAGCAATGCTCTGCTCTCTAATGACGACTCCGTTAGTTTTTCCGAAGCTCAAATCCGTCTCCAAACCATTCATGACCTTTCCCAATCCTGCCACAATCCCATGACCGCAATTTTGGGCATGACCCGCATGTTAGAGCAGGAAATTTATGGCGGCCTCACCCCCAAACAGCGGGAATACGTAGAAGTGATTAGCCAGAGTGGCCAAACCCTCCTATTACAAGCCCAGGAAATCCAAAGCCTCTCGAACCTGCCCCAAGAAAATGCTCAAGACTGTATTTTGCCCACGGATTTAGGCCTCGTGGCCCAGAATTTAATTCAGCAACTCACACCGATCGCTCAGGAACATAATATTGACCTAGACTTTTCCACGGAGTCCGCAGAGTATCAGTGGTATGGCGATCCTGACCAGATCCGACAAATTTTGAACCATCTCCTCCAGGGGGTGATTACCCTCACCCAGGATCCCGGTACCCTGCATTTGCATCTTTCCTATCCTCCTCGCCAGATTAAATTTACCCTGTGGTTTTTGAGTCTGTGGGTGGATGATCCCCATCCCGGTACTGACCCAGACACAGAGCCGGAAGTAGAGTCGGAGATCGCGCCCCCGCTGCCCCTAAGGTTGACCTATTGCCAACAGTTGGTGGAAAAATTAAAGGGCACCTTTACGATGGAAAGTCCGGAGGACATGGGTAAGCGCTATACGGTAATCTTGCCCCAAACAGAATCCTAACGAATATGACTGAATATGATGCGATCGTGGTGGGGGCGGGTGCAACGGGGGGAGTGGCGGCCCAAACCTTAGCGGAGCGAGGGTTGTCGGTGTTGGTGCTGGATGCCGGGCCCCAACTCAAGCCTGGGGTAGTCTCTCAGGGCAAAGTTTGGCAAGGCTTACAGCGGCTGGTTAATCTGCTCAGCCAACGCCAGTCCTATCAAGCCCTACATCCAGGCTACTGGAAAGCCAATCCTCGTTTGTTTGTCAACGAACAGGAAAACCCCTATTCCACTCCCCAGGATCGGCCCTTTTACTGGATTCGTGGCCGTCAGGTGGGGGGACGAAGTTTAACCTGGGGGGGCATTACCCTGCGCCTCTCCGATTACGAATTTAAGGCGGCCAAGGCGGATGGCTATGGCGAACCCTGGCCCCTCAGTCATCAAGAACTGGTCCCCTACTATGCCCAGTTAGAGCGTT